>CAYGNM010000145.1:0-2985 GCA_964351275.1 uncultured Candidatus Peribacteria bacterium
GCGACGGTGCACTATAAAGATGGGAAGAAGCTCGCGGAGATTTCGACGGGGTTACCGCAGGCGATGGCGGGGTTGGAGATTGCGACGTTGCAGACGAAGATGCAGGGGAGGGGATTGTGAATTTAAATGATTAAAGGTAAATCATTAAGGAATTATTAAGTTGTGAAGTTTTGAATTTCATTAACGTTTTATCATTAATTATTTCTCATGACTGTCGGCGTCCTCTCATTCCACGGCGACTTCGCAGAGCACATCGCGATCCTGCATTCGATGAAGCAGAAAGCCATCGAGGTGCGCTCAGTGGATGATCTCACCAGGATTGATCATCTGATCATTCCCGGCGGGGAAAGCACAGTGATGAGCCGTTTCCTAGTGATGACAGGCGTCGGGAAGGAGATTCAGAAGCGTGTGAAGGACGATTCTCTTGCGGTCTACGGCACCTGCGCGGGGGCTATCCTCCTCGCGCGGAAAGTCACCGGAAAGAATTCTCCTGCGATACTTGGTCTGATGGACATCAGGATCGAGCGGAATGCGTACGGAACACAATTGGAGAGTTTTCAGTGCAATCTCAAAATCAAAGGCGTGAAGAAACCACTCCCCGTCGCTTTCATCCGCGCGCCGATCATCACGGCAGTCGGCAAGGGCGTAGAGGTTTTTTCAACGCACGATGGAAATCCCGTCCTCGTCCGGCAGGGGAGAGTGCTCGCTGGGACGTTTCATCCGGAGGTGCGGGGGGAGACGGCAATTCATGAGATGTTTCTCACTCTTTGATAGTCTTCAGGATCGCGTCTCGCAATAACGGAAACTCCGTATATCCGGCAGCCTTGTTGAAGTGCCCGGCGTTCGGGATGAACTGCAGTGGAACATTTAGCTGATTGGCAATTTCTTCGCCATTGGCGAGCGAGACATACGGATCAGTATCAGATTGAAATACCATGAAATTCCCGGCGTTCTTCCGAATCTTCTTCCAATCAAACGGAAAGCCGGTAAAGGGTTTGTCCGCTTCCAGGTTTTTGACTGGCGGTACGCCGATGGGCGTCGCTACAAAACAAGCTGTGGCAATCGGCGAGGGGATTCTCTCGAGCAGTCGAAGCAGGAACGATCCTCCCAGACTGTGTCCAACGACGATCGTCTGGTCATTCAGCAAGCCTTCGTACTTTTCGAAGACCGCGAACCAGGCCTCGAGTGTCTGATTCTCCGGTGTGGGAAATTGTGGAACGTGGACAGTGTAATCGTTCTTTTCCATCTCGCCTTTGAGCCAGGAAAACCAGTTCTCCTCGGGGTATCCGCCGGTGCCGTGGAAGATGAAAACCGTTTTCATGAAGATAGTATGCCGAACTGGTGGACCGTGGGGGAGTCGAACCCCGATCCCTGCTTCTCAGACAAGGATGCTGACCTAGCCACGGCCCCCACTGTTCGGCTGAACCACTCTAGTACAATTTTCTTGACATTAACTTTTTGGTGGAATAAAATGTCTTTAGCTTCTCAGATAAGGATTCCTGCAATAGAGTCGAATCCCGCCCCTAAAAGGCGGTTTTCGTATGTTCGCAATCAGCCGGGCGTTCCATAGGGGTGTGGAACGTCCGAGTTTACCTTCCTCAAGCTGAAAAGTCGTAATCACAAAAAGTGATTTGTTGCTACACTGATTTTGCCCCATGGAAATCCGCAATTTCTGCCCGGCTTCGTCTGCGGACTACGCCGAGGCAGCATCATCTTGTAACTATGGAAATTCGTAATTTCTGCATCATCGCGCATATTGATCACGGCAAGTCGACGCTCAGCGATCGGATGATCGAGGTGACGGGCACGCTGCAGAAACGTGAGATGAAGGAACAGACACTCGATATGATGGATCTGGAACGCGAGCGGGGTATCACGATCAAACTCACTCCTGTCCGGATGAATTGGGAAGGCATCGAGCTCAATCTGATCGACACGCCCGGCCACACGGATTTCCGCTACGAGGTGAGCCGGTCACTCGCGGCATGCGAGGGCGCAATCCTGCTCATCGACGCATCACAGGGAATTCAGGCGCAGACGCTTGCAGTGCTCTACATGGCGCTCGAGCACGATCTGACGATCATTCCGGTGCTGAACAAGATCGATCTTCCCGCCGCGGACCCTGAGAAAGTCAGTGAGGAAGTCATGAAGTTAATTGGATGTAAGAAAGAGGACATCCTTCTCATCTCCGCAAAGGAGGGGAGGGGAGTGAAGGAAGTTCTTCAGGCGGTTATTGAGAGGATTCCCGCACCAGTGATCCCCGCTGGCGGGAAAGACGAGACACGTGCGTTGATCTTTGATGCGATTATGGATTCGTATCGCGGTGCAGTCGGGTATGTGCGCGTTCTGGAGGGGCAAATCAAAAAAGGATCAAAAATGTGGCTGCTCGGGACCAAGACGCCGTTTGAAGTTCTCGAAGTCGGGCATTTTGCCCCCAAGTATGTCTCCGATGAAACGCTCGGTGCCGGCCAGATCGGCTACGTGGTCAGCGGACTGCGCGATGTGAAGACTCTGCGCGTCGGCGACACCATCGCGTCCGCAGAATCCTGTCAGGCACTGCCCGGCTACAAGCAGGTCCAGCCGATGGTCTTCGCTGGGCTTTACCCGACCGAAGCGGTGAATTATCCGGATCTACGGGAGGGACTCGAGAAACTGTCGCTCAATGATGCGGCGCTCCAGTGGGAGCACGAGCAGAATTCGGCTCTGGGGAACGGTTTCCGGTGCGGGTTCCTCGGACTTCTTCACTTGGATATCGTGCAGGAACGCCTCGAGCGGGAGTACGGCTGTGATCTGATCGTCACCGCACCGAGCGTGCTCTATGAGCTGAAACTGACCGCACGCAATCCCGCGGAAATCGTCCGCGCGAGTCTCCTGAAACTCGATGAGCCGCAGGTCGCACGCATCAGCAACCCGGCCGATATTCCCGATCCCACCTACATCGACGAGTTCCGTGAGCCGTGGGTGAAGCTCGAGATCGTCTGTCGC
>CAYGNM010000146.1:0-2984 GCA_964351275.1 uncultured Candidatus Peribacteria bacterium
ATATAATACTATATTTTGTGTTAAATGTCAAAAAGACTTTCCGAGCAATTATCCTGTATCAAAGTCTATTTTTATTACTTCCGATCTTCCTGTCATTGCGAGGAGCTTTGCCGCAGCAAAGCCTCGAGCCAGAACCATCAGACCCCTCGCGTCAGCAACGGCACAAGCAGCAACGAAAGGCAGGCGAGGACGATCGAAATCCGGCGCATAGGCTGAAGAAGGAAGTGACGCGACAGGATGGCAGAGCCGGGGGTGGTTTTCAAGTCATTGGGCTACCCAATGAAGGGATGTCAAGGACGCCAAAGAAAGCCGACGATGCCGAGGAATTCCTCGGCATCGTCGGCTCTATCGGCTTCGTTGGATTCCCTTATGGAACATTCTTTCACGCAAATCTTTTCCCGAGCCTGCTACCCACTCCCACGCCAACGAGCGCTACAAGCGCCCACACCATCAATGGCATCGGAGATCCCTGCGACGCAGCACTCATGGGGCGCAGGAATGCACCCAGATTTTCGACAGTCGAGGTGTTATCACCCGCACCGGTGAGCGGACGGTTTTCGATCATACGAAGTTCATGCTTGGAACAGGCGGGGGTGATTTCGCCATCCCAGATCATCGACGCATACGTGCGGATCACTTCTCCGGGCGCGAGCTTGCGGTAGAGGTGCACACGGACGCTGTAGCTGGACACATCACCAGAGCGCGACGCAGGGACGTTGAAGGTGATGTGATCACCCTCCAGCCGACCGCCGCTCGATTCCAGAATCTGCACCTGGTTCGGATCGAAGAAGAAAGCGATTTTCCACTGCGGAAGCTCGCGGTCGTACAAGTTCACGACCTTGATCCAGTAGCGCACGTCATCGCCGGGGTTGGCCTCACTGCGATCGGCATCCAGCTTTACACCCACCTTCGGCTGGCCCGAAATGGCTGCCCGGACGGCATCGGACATTGTCTCTGCAGAGGCCACAGGGACGGAACCCATCAGAATGGCCAGAACGGTGAGGAAAGCGCTGATGGAAGCCAAAGTTCTCATAGATGGGAGAAGAAAGGCTGGATAAATTACCATCAATATTGATATGTGTCAAGTGCACGTCTTCGACGTGCGAATACGGCAAAATAGCCTCGAATTTGGCACCCTGCTGCCCCCTACACTCCCACCTCCAGCATCACCGGCAAATGGTCCGATACCTGGATATCATCCATCACCCGCGCCGAAACGTGCTTAAGCTCCTTCGGACAAAGGAAGAGGTCGAACATCTTCCGGGGACTTGCCGCAGGGAACGTCGCCTCATGTGAATCGACAATTTGGAGATTGCAGGACTCGGCAAGATCACGGAGCTCCTCCGTCCCCTCGAAGATATTAAAATCACCGCAGATGATGACGTTCTTGCGGTCACCGATGATCTGCCGGAGTTCATCAAACTGGAGGCGACGGGTCTCCTGATTGAGAGAGAAGTGACTGAGCAGGAGAGAGAGTCCATTTCCGAGATCGATATCGTAGATAAGCTTCTTGGAACCATTCGCGAAGTAGCGCTTCTGGAAATGTAGATGCTGATGACTGAAGAACCCGTTGCAGTTATCGCGGAAGAACGGGAGATGGCGGAGGATGCTGAAGCGACCGTACTTGTTATCGATGTGCGACGTGTACGCGTGCGGGTGCGGCACGAATCCATGCTTGTGATGAATCTCGACGAAGCAACAGAGATCCGGATTCTCACGATTGAGCAGACCGTAAATGGATCGGCGCACCGTGCGAATAATCCACCGCGGCGTGTAGAGGTAGCGGTACCACTGCGTGAGGTAACTGCGCATCGAGCCATCGAGCCCCGTGGCATAGCCGAGGTTCATCAGGAGAACGCGATAGGGCTTGTGTGGTGTGTTGGTTTGCACGTTGCTATTATATCATAATTGTTGCAGAATGTTAATAAGACTATTACGATGAATTTGGAAAATCTCTCTTGTAAGCCACCGTTCCTCCCCTACAATACGCGCTCCATGAAGCCATTTCCTGCACCATCGCCGGAGAAGTATCCCACTCTCGCGGGTCTCACCAAGCCCGACGGCGAAACGCCGATCAATCCCCAAACCTGTTCTCCGTTCGAAATCGTCCACGCGGCCTTTGCGCAGGATGACCAACTGCGCGGAGAAGGCTGGCGAATGTACAAAGCAATTGGCCGTGGGGATCGTCATACGGAAATCGATCTGGTGGGGGCTATCACTGAACATTACGGCACAAAACTTTTCACGATGACACCGCAGGAGATTTGTGACGCCTACAGAAAGGTCATGACGGTGATGCAAACGGTGGATGACCAGAAGCGTCTTTCGCGCGATACGATTCAGGGGATTGCCGGAATGGCGATGTGGAAACGCAAAGACGTATCGAACAGCGATGTTGAAGAAGGCATGGCAGAAGAAGTGATGGCGGCGTGAAAGTCATTTCGACCTCTTCCTCTCATGCTCTTTGAGGAACTTCTTCCTCAACCGGATATTCTTCGGCGTGATTTCGACCAGCTCATCATCGGCGATGTATTCCAGCGCCTGCTCGAGAGTCATCGGCGTGACGGGGGTCAGATTGATGGCTTCGTCGGAACCGGACGCGCGCATGTTGGTGAGCTTTTTCTCCTTGGTCGCGTTGACCGACATATCCTCGTTCTTGCTGCTCTCGCCGACGATCATGCCTTCGTAGACGTCGAGACCGGGAATCACAAAGAGCTTGCCGCGATCCTGCAGACCCCAGAGCCCGAATGCGACGGTTTTTCCTCCGCCCATCGAAATCATCGAGCCGCGCGTGCGGCCGGGCAGATCGCCTTTGTAGGGTTCGTAGCCGATGAAGGAGTGACTCAAAATCCCCTCTCCTCGAGTTTCGATGATGAAGTCGCCGCGGAAACCGAGGAGGCCGCGCGTGGGGACTTTGAATTCCATGCGTGAGTGTCCTTCCTCCGTGCGCATATCGACCATTTCTCCTTTGCGCCGTGCGAGCA
>CAYGNM010000147.1:0-2973 GCA_964351275.1 uncultured Candidatus Peribacteria bacterium
GGCCCACCGATATCGGGGGGATAGATGCCGGTGGCGAGGAGGATCTTCATGCCCTCCTACGATACCACTCCACAGTGGTTTTGAGACCCTCTTCAAACGACATTTTTGGCTTCCAACCCAGCTTTCGCGTAGCAGAAGAATTCAGCGCATACCGCCAGTCATGACCCGGACGGTCTTCGACGAAGCTGATGAGATCCTCGGACTTGCCGAGAATCTTCAGAATCATTTTTGCGACGTCGATGTTCTGACGTTCATCGTCGGCAGAAATATTGAACAAGCTTGTCCTGAGCGGATGCGAAGGATGACCAGACCCGCCGATCTTCTGATTATCGAACGCCCAGTCGGTTTTCAGAATCAACTCGAGCGCATCGGTGTGATCGGTCACATAGAGCCAGTCTCGCTTGTTCTTCCCAGTACCGTAGACGGGAATCTGCTCATTCTTGATCACGTGACGGACAACCGTGGGGATAAACTTCTCGTCGGCCTGATGTGGCCCGTAGTTGTTGGTACAGCGGGTGATCGCGATCTTGAGTTTCCACGTTCGCATTGCGGCAAGCAGAAGCATTTCGCCCGAAGCCTTGCTCGCGGCATAGGGAGAACTCGGGAAAAGTGGATCGCCGACAGTGCGCGGCGCATCGTCATCACCGATGTCGCCGTAGACTTCGTCGGTGGAGATGTGGAGGAGTCGCGTCGCGGGCGCGGCCTTGCAGACTTCGATCAGCGCCTGCACGCCGACGATGTTCGTGTGGATGAAGGGGACCGCGTTCTTGATGGAGCGGTCAACATGCGTCTCAGCAGCGAAGTTCACGATGGTATCGATCTCGTAGCGGAGGATCAGCTGCGAGACGAGTTCGACGTCGGCAATGTCGCCCTGCACGAAGCGGATGCGATTGAGAACGGGCTCGAGGAACGCCTTGTTCCCCGCATACGTCAGCATATCCAGCACCACGATCAGATCGTCGGGGAACTGTTCCTTGTGCCGGAGAACGAAGTGGGAGCCGATAAAGCCGGCCCCGCCTGTTACCAAAAGATTCACTGATGCAGTATACAGTTTTTCTTTGTTCGGAGACCGCCTATTCCCTCATCCCTACCCCTTCTCCGTCGTCCACGGAGAAGGGGATGTGTATGTTTTGTGGTTGTTACTGTTTTGTTTGTGTTTGTTTATCGCAAAAACAAAACAACAAACATCCCCCTCCCCGCGAATGGCGGGGAGGGGGTAGGGGTGAGGTCTTCACGCTGCAGCAAACCTCCGATATCTCAATTCACGAACCAGGAGCAGCATCCCCGCCGCACTCAGCGGCACCAGACTGAAGATCAATCGATAGAGCAGCAGCGACCCGATGATTGCGGAAGGATTCATGTCGCCAGGAACGAGCGCGAGGATGATGCTCTCAAAAACGCCGAGGCCACTCGGGACCTGGCTGAGCAGGCCAGAGGTATTGGCGAGGAAATAAAAACTGAGCAGGTGGAAGTACGTAAGCTCAGGATGGTGAGGAAGTAGCACAAAGAGAACCGCCGCGCCGATCAGCCACTCGGACGCGGATACGAGGATTTGCGCAAAAGTGACACGCGCAGGGATGACGGGGATCACCCAGCCGCGAACGGACACCGGCTCCCGATGAACAAGAATGATGAAGAAGTACGCGCCGAGCGCAAGCAGCAGCAGCGCGCCGAGCGGCTGGAGCGTAGAGAAGGGCAGATGAATGAATGAAGGAACCGCGGGAGGAATGAAGAGGAAGATCGTCCCGCCGAGCGCGAGGAACCCCAGCCAGAAGGTGACGAAGCAGAACGTGACGATGCGGACGATCTCCGTGCCCTTCATCCCCTTCCGCAAATAGTAATGACAACGGATCGATCCTCCTGTGATCGCCGAACACCCCACGTTAATACTCATGGAATGACAAATAAACGAGTTCAGGATTATGGACCGCCACCGGGGACGGTCGGCGAGAGACCGGACAGCGAGAATGTCGTAGCCGGTCAGGAGAAGATAGCACCCCGTCGTAAGCAGGAATGCGAGTATCAGACGGTGCCAAGGCACCAGAGTAACCGCCTGGAAAATTTCCGCCGTAGTGTGGCCATGCATCTCGCGCCGGATCACCCACACCGCAACCGCAAACATGCCGAATCCAAATGCCGCAGACGCCCACGAGAGGAGCTTCTTCATCGGGGGCTATTCTAGCGCACGTCTTCGACGTGCGATATGACCATTCACGCTAGTAATTTCTCCAGCGCTCCCGCGCTCTCCTCCTTCCCGATCACCACAAGCCGCAGCTCCGGAGTCTTGAGAATCTTCTTCGCGAGATCATTGACCTGTTCCTTCGTCACCTTCTCGATCTCGGCGAAGTACTCGTCGATGGTGCGGATGGTGGGATAGAGAAGCGCCTGCTTGCCGTAGAAGTGTGCGCGTTCCTCGCTGTCTTCGAGACCGAGCGTGATCTTGCCCTTCAGATAATCCTTCGCACGGCGGACTTCGGCATCGGTAACGCCCGTAGCGGCGCAGACTTCGTATTCATGGCGGATAGCAGTGATGGCTTCGTGGAGCCGAGATTGATCAATGCCTGCGCGGGTCCCGAGTGAGCCGCCGTCGAGGTAATTGTCGAGTTCGGTGGCGATGTAGTAGCAGAGACCCTTGGCTTCGCGGATGTTGAGGAACATGCGCGAACTCATGTTACCGCCGAGGATCACAGAGAGGATTTTGATCGCGAAGTGGTTGGCGTCGACCGCGGAGAGTCCGGGGAATCCGAGGACGAGGTGCGCCTGCTCGGTGTTCTTGGTGCGCAGATAGACTTTCTTGCTTCCGTACTTCTTGAGCGGGAGAAACTCCTTCTTTTTCTTGCCCGCAATCGGCGCGAAGTACTTCTTGGCAAGCGTCATCGCCTGCGCATCGGTTACTTTCCCCGCGAATGTCAGCACCAGGTTATCGGCTGTGTAGAGCTTGTCTTTGTGCGTCTGGAAATCCTGCGTCATCAC
>CAYGNM010000148.1:0-2905 GCA_964351275.1 uncultured Candidatus Peribacteria bacterium
AGGTTCTTGGAACTTCCTACTTGGATTTTCCCTAACGATTTATCATTAGTCATTATTCGCCCATGCGCCTCCTCGGCATTCTCGGCTTCGTCGGCATCGTCGGCTTCTCATTCACGCCGATGGTGAGTGCAGCAACTCCACTCACATACCGTTACGCCCACTACCTCTTCTCGATCGATCCCGCCCAGCATCCCGAATGGCGCTCCCCGACCGAGAAATGGACTGCGAATGACATTCCTCTTGATCCACCGGCTGCGTGGAGAGTGGATGGAGATGACGTCCCGGAACTTCCTGCAGGAGTGCAGCGCCGGATCGTCTTCGGCTGGAACCGCGATGCCATCGCGAGAACACTCGAAAAAACCATCGCCTCCGCGCTCGACCGCCCGGCGGGCGAGGTGACGATCCGGCGGGAACCGGAGATAGAGCATAGCGCGGGTCTTCGACCCGCGAAAGGCAAGACTGGTTCGGGCACGATTGTTTTTGATGGCGTCGGCCTGACAGGACGGACCGTCGACGTCAATACCGCTGCCGATCTGACGGTCGCGGCGCTGGAACAATCTGTGACAGAGATCTCACTACCAGTGACAGAAACACAGCCGGTGATCCATGTGGAGGATCCGGCGCTGATCGATCAGGGCATCACCGAAGTGGTGACCGTCGGCGAATCGGTCTTCGCGGGATCGCCGGTGAACCGCCGACACAACATCGGCGTGGGACTGGCACGATTCAACGGGACGCTGATCCCCGCAAACTCCGTCTTCTCCTTCAATAAAATCCTCGGCGTCGTTGACGGGAGTACGGGGTACCGGAAAGAACTGGTGATCAAGGGGGACCGGACGGAACCAGATTTCGGCGGCGGCCTTTGTCAGATTTCCACCACCGCCTACCGCGGGATCTGGGAGTACGGCTTCCCCATCCTCAAGCGGAAAAACCACAGCTACACCGTCCTCTATTACTCGCCACCGGGCACGGATGCCACCGTCTACCCCGGCTCCGTCGACATGACGTTCAAGAATGATCTGCCGACGGCGCTGCTGATCCAGACCTATCAGGAAAAAGACCACGCGTACTTCATCTACTACGGCACGCGCGCTACGCGGACCACCCAGATCGTCGGGCCGTACCTGTACGACCGCAGAGATCCGCCGCCCGATAAGATCGAGCTGACCACCGATCTTCCTCCCGGCGAGAAGAAGAAACTCAACAGCCGCGTTCCGGGCGTGAAAGCCGCTTGGTACCGCTTTGTGAAGTCCGGCACCGGCGCAGAAACCATGGAGAGCGTTTACTCCGCCTACGAAGCACGGCCGCTCTTCACCGCGCTCGGTGTACTGCAAATGCCGGAGAGCTACGCCAAAATCGGCTCGGGGACGGAACTTCCGGTAGTGGATACTATCCGGTTACCGATTCGGCGGTGAGAGAATCGGCCCACACACATTCCCCATTACTATTCTTTCGGAGGCTGCACCTGAATGGAGTATTTGAACGGCCTGTCTTCTACCTGGATACACACAGCCCAGCTGTGATCAGCAGACATGTAGAACTGTATGGCAGCACCACTCGGAAGTTTTTCTTGCAAATCTGAAAATTTTCTCAAAAATCCGCTCACCATTCCATCCACCTCTTCCCATGCCGCTCGTCCGTTCTTTCTCGCAGCGTCCAAATTTTTTCTCAAGTCTGCCAATTCTGCGGAGCATTGATTCTCGCGCTCCTGTCGGGCAATTGCCGATGGAGCGACGACGCTGCGATTGGTGACTCCCAGTAGTCGCAGGCGCACGTCTTTCTCGAGGCATCCCAGAAAATGTGCAATCAGCAGTTCTGCTGCTTGCCGTACTTCTAATGATGGTGATTTTTTCTCTCTCCGGAGACCATTATAATATGCCCGCTGTTCTGGTGTTAGCTGAGGATCTGCCATGTAGTTAATTATAGCACAATTTCAGAGAAAAACTACTTACCGCATTTGGCCTTTCTCTGGCAATGCCGGATGAATTTCGATTCCAAAATCGGACGTAAACGCATCATTGTGTATTGTGACGTGCCAACTGTCATCTGCTGCATGAAACCCTTGTATGGTTTTTCCTAAATCAATGCCCTTATCAAAGTCATGAAATTTATCGAGAAAACCTCGTATCTTTTTCTGCATGTTATCGAGCACTTTGACACCGTGCGGAGCCGCTTCTCCAAGCCACCGCTTCAGGTCGCCCAATTCATGAACACATTGCTGTTCCCTCTCCTTTATATCAGAGACAATTTTCTTGAATGGTAACAATGCAGGGAGCGAGGCCAGACGCACTGGTTCTGCACGAACTTTCTCGGAAGAACCTCCTACCGTTTCATCTTGATCGGGGAGACGTGTCGCAAACTGACGACTATCGGACTCGGTACTCATGCAATGATTTTACAAGCAAAATGTTAAATGTCAATCAGGCCATCGCCGCTATCACATCAGTCGTCTTGAGCGGCGTCGTCAGATGTTCGCTGAGAAGTACCAACCGCAGTCTCGCGAGTTTCTGCAAATCACATTGTTCGTCAGGCGTGCAGAGCATCCCCTTCCGGGCATGTTGAAGATACGCACGCTCGCAATCGCCGAGCGGTGAAAAATCCTCCAGTTCGCCTTCGCCGGGAAGCAACCCCAGGCAATGGAGGAGGACAAATCCGTACCCGAGGCTCGCATGTTCCATTCCTTCTCGGCACGCCATGATGAACGACCGCGTCGCATCAAAAACGTCGGGCAATGCCCCCTCGTCTGTGACAAGGCGAAGAAGGAGTTCAATACCCTCCTGCAAAGTCGTAAATGTTGTGAGAGGGTCAGTGGTTGTGTGATAAACGGACGAGACGTCAGCGGAGACTCCGCAGTCTCCGCGGACGTCGTCTGTGCGGGCCTGATCGCTATCGACATCTTCCTGAT
>CAYGNM010000149.1:0-2901 GCA_964351275.1 uncultured Candidatus Peribacteria bacterium
ACTCGACGCCGCGCCGAGTAGTTCAGTGCGGAGCGCTGAACGTATCGAGGCGCTTGTTTTTAAGCGTTTCTGTCATTCCGAGTAGCCCGTCGTGGAGCGACGGGCGTACGAGGAACCTATGGCAAGGACCTCTTGCATCAGCCAAAACCCCCCTGTACCATCCTCCGGCTATGAAGACTGCCATCCACCCCGAAATGCACGCCGACGCCAAGACGACCTGCACCACGTGCAAGACCGTCTTCCTGATCCCGAGCACGGTGAAAGACCAGCAGGTGGAAGTCTGCCGCATGTGCCACCCGATCTACACGGGCAAGAAGCAGACCGAGGCCCGTGGCGGCCGCGTGGAACGCTTCCGGAAGATTCAGGCGGCGGCGAAGGGGAAGAAGGCAGCATAATCGGACAAATACTGTTGTTTTGGTCTCGAGGGTCCTACCATTCTTCCATGAGGATCAATTGTCAGCGTCTTCTCTTGGCTTGCTTCTGTGCGGTCATTCTCTCTTCCTGTTCGCGTTCGCAAATGTCCACAACCGTACCGATGCCGTCGTGTCTTTCTGATTCCGCAAAAGGGAAGATGTGTACAGGATGTTCTCTTATCGTTCCAGGAGACCAGCAGCGCATCTGTCTCGCTCTCCTCCCGGAAGGGCAGATTATCGGAGACTTCACTCCTCGTTCAGAATCTGGAGGATTGCACGCAGCGCTCGTCGTACAGGATGAGGCCGGCCGCAAGAACAGTGTTCTCGCGCCCTTCGGCTTCGATCGCGTGCAGCAGATTCCGTCGATGGATTCTGGCTTCTATTACGTCTTTGCTGCGAATCGTGAGAACGACATCCCAAAGAGTTTTGATGCAGTCTATCTCGTTCACTTTAGTGCGGATGGCCCGACGATCGACCCCATCATCACCAAGATGGGCTTCGGAGTCTTCGCGGAGACGTGGGGGCGATGGTTTGTTGTCTTTCCCACGGAGAAGCCAGAGGATCTAAAACTTCTGCAGCTCGATCAGGGGGGTGGGGTTATGGAGAACTATGCGTTCGGAAAAGATTTGCAGCTTTTGGATCCCGATCCAGATTTAATAATTGCCGGCGTGCAAGTGCTCGATGATGGAGATGTCCTGGTGAATTTCTGGAAGGAGGGCGTCTGGCAGGATAAGAGCGGGCCGTTCTACCGCGTGATTGTGTCGCTGAGGCAGAAGACAGTGCAGATTGCGAAATAGCACTCACCTGCCAAGACTGCTATACTTCATTTCAATGGACCCCCGCCAATCCAAGCTTCTGGCAGCGATTATCGACCAGTTCATCCAGACGGCGCTCCCCGTCGGTTCCAAGCAACTCCTCAGTCACTGCACGGAGTTCAGTCTTTCCGGCGCGACGATCCGGAACGAAATGCGCGTGCTGGGGGACGAAGGCTACCTCGATCAGCCGCATATTTCCGCTGGGCGGATTCCGACGGCGAAGGGGTACCGGATTTACGTGAAGGAGTACCTCGATCCCGGTGCGCAGGAGAAAATCGTGCGGAAGAAGTTCACGACGCTCAAGGAGCAGTACTTCCGGAGGAAGGATCAGGAGCGCGCGTATGAGGCGGTCGGTCTGCTCAGTCAGATGATCCCGAACATTGCCTTCGCAACGGTGCCGCACAAGCCGGGGGTGTACTTCCTCGGGCTTGCGCATGCGCTGCGGCAAATCGAATTCCGCGCTGATCCGATGCTCGCGAGCGCCGTGGTCGAAGTACTCGAGGAACGGCTCACCGATGTTCTCGGCAAGATCGAGATCGACGACAAAGTCCGCTACTACATCGGCGAAGAGCACATCATTCCGCAGTTCCAGAGCTGCGCGATGATGATTACGGGATACAGCGTCCGGGGAGAAAAGGGCGTGATTGGGGTGCTTGGGCATATGCGGATGGACTATGCGTATAATACGGTGGCGCTGGAGATGGTGGCGGATTTGCTGCGGTCTGTGTGAGGTATGTGGAATGGTGAATGTGGAATATGGAATGCGCCGAGATTCCATATTCAATATTCGACATTCTGAATTCTCGCTCCTAAAAGGGGTGAAAACATGCTATACTCAGAGTCAATAATGGCTTCAGAAACCGATCAAACACTGATCCGGATCAGACCCTCTCTCCCGGACCCCGATGAGGTCTCCGCCGCGCGCGGGCCTCTGATGACCGAGGCGGTCCTTTCGTCTCTGCACTCGCTGAGCGGCAAGGACCCCGTGAGTCTGGAGATCGGTTTGAGCGAGGGAAAAATCGCGCTCTATGCGCGGTCCAGCAGACGTGCCGCGCCGCTTGTGGAAAGCCAGCTCTACGCGCAGTACCCCGATGCCGAAATCGAACCCGTCCCTGCTGATACGCTGAGTCCCAAGAACGGGGAGATCGTGCTGAGTCGCGATCTGACGCTGCTCGATCCCGAGGTCTACCCGATCAAGCGGTTCCCGCAGTACGTGGATATGGTGACGCGCCAAGTGATCGACACGATCGCGGGCATTACGTCCACGATGGTGCGCTATCCGGTTCCCGGCATGCGCGGCCACGTGAGCGTGACAATCCTCCCCATCGGGAAGAAGTATCGCCGGCGCGCTCTCCGATTTCTTCCGCTGCTCCTCAAAGGGCTCTCCAAGCACTGGGACTGGTACGAGGATCTCTTTACCAGGGTGCACCTCGCACGCGGCTGGCGGCGGATCGCGTACTTTCCGATCGATATGCTGATGGGCGGATTCCGCTCGTGGCTTATCAAAATGCCGTCGGTGTCGCTCTCCACAGGAGAAGTGGAAACGAAGGATGAAGATGACGAGGAGAACGTGGTTGGGATGCGTAATCACGACCGGGAGAACAAGGAAACGGGCGCGGTCGACAAGCTCAATCGACTGCTCTTCACCTGTAACGTCCGGGTCAGTGTCATCA
>CAYGNM010000150.1:0-1525 GCA_964351275.1 uncultured Candidatus Peribacteria bacterium
CACAAGCACAAAGAGTCCGCCTTCGCCGCTGATCGTGAACATCCAGCCGAGCTGTCGCGCGATGTGTTCGATCGCATTCCCGCGCGGGTGCTTTTTAAACAACTGCATTCCGTTCCCTGCCCTGAGTCGGATCGAAGGGTCCTCTCCTGCGATCCCTGCGGCGATCGCCGGAACTCCGCTCAGGAATTCCACGCCTGCGTCATCGAACCACCTCAGAACTTCATCCACCGAGTGCCAGCTCTCGTGCGGATTGCGGTACTGATCGGCGAACCAGATGTCCTTCTTCGATCGGTCGACGTCCTTCCGTCTCAAGTGTGCATCCAGCCGGTGGAACATCCTGCCGGTCATACCGAAGAGGATTTTCCGCAGCCCAAGCGGAATCCGCGCGTAGGAGTTATAGAGACCGATCAGGATGATGCCGCCCGGTCTCACCAACTTCAGTAACGCTTCGAATCCGCCGCGCGGATCCGGCGTGTGATGGAGGACACCTGAGCAGATCAGCACGTCCGCACTCTTCTCCGCGATCGGCATTGCAAAAATATTCCCCTGCAGAAAGTGCACGTTGCGCATTCCGAATTTTTTCGCGAAACCATTCCCGAGCGAGAGCGACGCGATGCTCTGATCGACGCCAATCATCGTGCGCGTGCTCACGAGTCCCAAAAAGTTTGTCATCTGTCCGGTACCGCAACCGACTTCGAGCACGGTTGCCATCGGTGGGATCGCGGCATCGAGCCAGACGCCGAAGTTGCTCCGCTTGGCCTTTTCCATCAGCACGCCGGGGCTGTCGATGCCGTCGTAGCCGGGGAACGTGTGTTGCTCGTAGAACGCCTGCATCCGTTTTCGAAGCGCTTCCTCTTCCAGCGTCTTCGTCGGTGTCAGCAGCCGCGGCAGCTCTTCTATGACTGGATATCGCACTCCTGATTCCGACAGAAGATCCTGACCTTCGAGCCGGAGCGGACGATGGTCGACGGGGTCGCGGAGAAAGGGGAGGAGAGTCTGGAGCACGGGGGGATCCTAGCAGGGGGAAGTGTATCGATTTTCTAAAGTCTTTGAATTTCACTTCGAATGGTACGAAATGAACCGTTCTTCAAGGTCGCAAATTGCGACCTTGAACGTACATCTCTGATCCCCCGCACAGTTTTTTCTCTCATTCCCTCTTCAAGAAGCCAAAATCTTGAAGTCACAGATTGTGACCTCAAGTTTGAGATTCTAAATTGGTACCTCAAATTCGCTGGTGTTCCACAGGGGTGTGGAACGTCCAAAATGATCTTATGGAAGCCAAGAAGTCCGTAAGTGAAAAAGTGAAATGTTGCGGACCCTCTTTCCAGCTCATTGCACGGTCATCATTCTATTCGTATGCCTGCTACCGCACTCATTCCCATAGAAAGGATTGGCCAGAAGATTCTGCTTATTCGAGGGCAGAAAGTAATGATGGATCGTGATTTGGCAGAGTTATATGAAGTCCCGACCAGTCGTCTTAATGAGCAAGTTCGACGGAATTCGATCCGATTTCCCAAAGACTTTA
>CAYGNM010000150.1:1535-2117 GCA_964351275.1 uncultured Candidatus Peribacteria bacterium
GTCCTTCATAGCCCGAGAGCCATCCGGGTCAACATTGCCATCATGCGAGCGTTCGTGCAGTTACGACAATGGCTGGCATCCCATGCTGATCTCGCGCAGAAACTTTCAGAGATGGAACAGAAGTACGACAAACAATTCCGGACGATCTTCGAAGTGATGCAGGCGCTCATGACACCCGAGGTTCCGGAAAAGAAGGGGACGATCGGATTTAAGCTGGATTGATGATAGCAATTAATCCAGTGCGAATTTTTTCAGATACGCCTCGGTATCAACATTCGTGCCACCTATCATCTTCGCCTTCGAAAGCAGGCAATTGCCCAGCACCAGGTAGTCCATCTGTGTATGGAGGAAGCAGTTCACGGCATCCTTCGGGCTTTCGACGATCGGTTCGCCCCGGACATTAAAGGAGGTGTTGATGATCACGGGGCATCCGGTCCGTTTCTCGAATGCCTTCAAGAGATCGTAGTAGCGCGGATTCTGATCGCGGCGAATCGTCTGAATGCGCGCGGAACCGTCGACGTGCGTGACCGCGGGGATTTCCTGCCGCCGGTGGGGGAGTGTATCGGCGACCAGGAGCATGTA
>CAYGNM010000150.1:2127-2857 GCA_964351275.1 uncultured Candidatus Peribacteria bacterium
TGCGTGCGTCGGCGAGGATCGATCTTTTTCCCAAAGATCTTGGTCCGTATTCCATTCTTCCCTGGAACCATCCTACGACGTTGGTGCTTCCTCCTCTTGATGTTTCGGGCTCGGGCTCGGGCTCGGGACCGGGCTCGGACCCCTCTCCGGCGAGAAGGCCTGCGACGGTTTCAATCAGATTTTCGTCGCTCAACTTCTCATACGGCAGTCCTTCTGTTCTCAGATATTCTTCAATTTCTTCCTGTGAGTAGGCGTTGCCGAGGAATGCGTGCTCCATCTTCGGCAGGCGCGCGCCGCCGTACTCTTTGTGCCAGATGGTGACTGCGGCACCCAGCGCTCCGCCGGCATCACCAGCGGCGGGTTGGATGAAAATGTCTTTGAAGAGACCTGACCGGAGGATCTTTCCATTTGCGACACAGTTCAGTGCGACGCCGCCTGCGAGACAGAGATTGTCGCTGGGGCAGATCTTCTTTGCGTGCGCGACGATCTTGAGCATCAGCTCCTCTGTAATTTCCTGCAGCGACCGCGCGACATCTTTGTGGAACTGTAAGAGCGGACTTTCCGGATCGCGCGTTGGCTGTCCGAAGAGCGTCTCGATCTCCTTCCCGGTCATCCGCAGTCCGTAGGCGAATGTGAAGTACTTCATATTCAATTGAAAACTCCCATCTTCCCGTACGTCGATCAGCTGACGCATCTCTTTCATGTACTTCGGCTCGCCGTACGGCGCGAG
>CAYGNM010000151.1:0-2850 GCA_964351275.1 uncultured Candidatus Peribacteria bacterium
ATATTTTCCGCGGTGATGAACTCCTGATGCAGCCCGATCTCGGGACGATCATGCCCGCCATCCATCAGCAGTCCGGTCCATCCCCCATGCTTTTTCAGGTAGTGCGTATTGCACTCTCGGCCATCTTCCACCCCAAACTCGACGTAGTAGCGATTCGTCACACCGATCATTCCGAAGATCGCAGTGATGATCCCGTCCTCGCCATTCTGGGAATACTCATGCCGCTCGATCAGGGGAACGCGCCGCTGGAAGACCGTCAGGTCGCGGATCGGCCGCCCGGTCCATTGGTGTAGGCGGAGAAGGAACGTCACCGCCAACCAGCCGCGCAGCCAATCTGCCGTCTTCTCAAAGCGCCTGCGGATGCGGTGGAGGAGCACAGAGGGTAGTCTACGGGGGTCATGCGCGTCTGTCTCCTTACTCCGGTCCTCGATGCCTTTAAAGGCGGTAACCACCTCCCGCTCCTCGCCGCGTTGCCGGATGTCGAGTTCATTATCCTTACGAACCGCACCAAGCCGGAGCATCCCGATCTTCCGAAGAATGTTCGTGTCGAATCTCTGCATGCGCGGCTCGGTCCGTACTACTACGGTTGCGCCGACTGGCTCTTTGCGCGTGCGATTCTCCGTCGCTATCCCGTGGGACATTCCTTCTGGCAACAGTTCGACGTGATTCACATCAATCAGACGATGGGCCCCTCTCTCCTTCATCTCCAGCGCACCGGCGTCCCGCTTCTGTTCTTCATCCACCATCCCGTCTCGGCAGATCTTGCGGTGGCCGCTCAGGAATCCTCTCTCCTCGAGAGTCTCCTCTGGCGTCTGAAATATTTCTTTCTGCGTCGTTGGCAAAAGAGACTCTGTCGGACGCTGCCGCACCTGCCTGCCGGCAAGGCAGGGATTGTCACGGTGTCGGAGACTGCCGCGGACCGGATTGCGACGGATTACGGATGTGACCGCGCGAAAATCGATGTCGTTCCCAATGGTGTCGATTGGACGATCTTCACTCCGCCAAAAGATCTCACATCCTCAGATTTTGACGTGATTGCGGTCGGTGCCTTCATCCATCCACGCAAAGGTTTCCCGCATCTGATCGATGTCTATCGACGGCTTGGAGAGAGGGGACTTAAAATTGCCGACGTCGGTCGACGGTCCGCAGAGCAGCAGGCAGTTCTCCGAAGCATCCCGAACGTCCAGATCTTTGGAACGGTGCCATCGGAAGAGCTGGTCTCCCTCATAGAAAGGTCATCCGTCCTCATTTCCACATCTCTCTACGAAGGATTTGGGCTCTCGCTGATCGAAGCGCTGGCGTGCGGTCGCCCCGCATTCGCCTTTGATGGCGGTGCGGTGCGGGAGGTCCTCGAGCCCGTCGATCCCGGTCTCGTGGTCCCGCTGCGCGATACTGCGGAGCTGACGCGGCGCGTCCTGCGGTTTCTGGAACTTCCTCCTGCGGAGCGGGCACGGAAAGGAATGATCTATCGGCAGACAGTAACTTCCCGCTATCCGCTCTCCGCTTCCGCGTCGGCGCTGCGTACGCTCTATCAACGGATCGCTGCGTCATTTTCCTGATTTTTCCCGATGCTCTTCCATTCACCGCAGTTCCTCTTCCTCTTTCTACCGGTTACGGCGGTCGTGTTTTATCTTCTACGGTGTTTCGGGTCGGCTGAATGGGCTCTCGGATGGTTTGTGCTTGCGTCGCTCTTCTTTTACGGATGGTGGAATCCGTCGTTTCTCTGGCTCATCTGTGGCTCCATCGCGGTGAACTTCGCGCTCGCGCATGTGCAGCGGAAAGCGACGTATTTCAAAAAAGCCATCCTGATCGCCGGGATCGGTGCGAATCTGCTCTTCCTCGGCGCCTTCAAGTACACGCAGTTCGTCCTCGATTCTCTGGACGCTGTGGCGGGAACGTCCTTCTCCTTCGGGGCAATCATTCTGCCACTCGGCATTTCGTTCTTCACCTTCGAGCAGATTTCGTGGCTCGTCGAAACCTATCAGGGGAAAATTCCACACGGGTACTTTCTCCGGTACTGCGTCTTCATCACCAACTTCCCCAAGCTGATCGCAGGACCCATCGTCCGTCCGCACGAGTTGCTGCCTCAGCTGGAGAGGAAAGAATCGAGCCTCTTCCGCATGGAGAACATCTCCGTCGGTTTGACGATCTTTGTCCTCGGCCTGTTCAAGAAAGTCGTCCTCGCCGACAGCATGGTTCCATTTGTCGGCCCAGTTTTTCATGCCGCTGCCGCAGGGGCGCACGTCACGTTCCTCGAAGCCTGGGGGGCGACGCTCGCCTACACGCTCCAGATCTACTTCGATTTTTCCGGCTACACGGACATGGCGATTGGCGGCGCGCGCCTGTTCGGTCTCGTTCTTCCTCTGAACTTCGCGTCGCCGTACAAGGCCGCCAACATCGGCGAATTCTGGTCCCGATGGCACATGTCGCTCACCCGCTTCCTACGGGATTACGTGTATATCCCTCTCGGCGGGAGCCGGACGACGCCCGCGAAGCGCGTCCGTAACGTGCTTATCACCATGCTCCTCAGCGGTCTCTGGCACGGAGCGGGCTGGACGTTCATTTTGTGGGGCGGTTTCCACGGGTGCGCTCTCGTTGTCCATCGCGCGTGGCGCGGACTCCGGAAGACAGGCGCCGACTTTCCTTCAAGGCTCGGTCAGACCATCGCATGGGCTTTGACGTTCTTCACCGTGACCGTGAGCTGGGTGTTCTTCCGCGCCGGAAGTTTTACCGACGCGCTTGCCGTCCTCGCTGGCATGGCGGGGCTTAACGGCCTCCAGCCAGGCCCGGCGCTGGTCGAACCTGCGGCCTATGGCTGGCTGGCGGCGTTGTTGGCGATCGTCTGGCTGG
>CAYGNM010000152.1:0-2849 GCA_964351275.1 uncultured Candidatus Peribacteria bacterium
TCTTTGTATAGTGTGTCCTATGTCCGTTCTCACCCCTCAAGGAGTTGTCGCTCCCGAGACTATCAGGGAAGAAGTGACGATTTCTTCAAATTTAGATGATGCGAACAGAGTAAGAAGGCGCATTTTGGACGCTCTTTCCGTTCATGGATATTCCGCCAAAGAGATTTTTGCGACTGAACTTTCTCTCGATGAAGCTTTTGTAAATGCGATCAAGCATGGGAATGAGCTCAATCCTGATAAACAGGTTCATGTCGTCTACTCCGTTGGCCCGGAACGTTGTGATGTGCAAATAACTGACCAAGGCGGCGGATTCGATCCAGACGCAGTGCCGGATCCCCTTGCTGAAGAGAATAATGAAAGACCTTCCGGTCGTGGGGTGTTCCTTATGAAGCATTATATGTCGGCTGTGCAATATTTTAAGAAAGGCACTCAAGTTATTTTATCGAAAGTGAGAGCAGCAGCCAGTGCGTGATTCGTGAGGTGATCCTGAGAGTTTGCTCTAGGCCTGCTTCATCTCCAGAAAAAACCGCCGAGAGTCCATCGAGTGCAGAAGTCCTTCCTGTGTAAGTCTCGCACTCATCGCCGCAAGAATCTTCGGATGACTCATCGGGCCGTTGGCGCGGAGGATGCCGTCTTTTCTCAGACGTGTGAACGCCTGTCGAACGACGCCGGTGAGAATCTCTGTATCGATCGCGTCCGAAGCATGCGGCCCGTCACTTTCCCGAACGTCTCGATGATCTCCTCGGCTCTTGATGGTGTCGGTGATGGAGATGCACAGGCTCTCCGGAAAAATGATGCGATCAAATGTTCCCATCGCGGGCCACGTGTCGCACAAATCAAAGATGATGGTCTGCATCGGACCGGAATCTTCTGAGAGTGCGGGATTGTTGTCGGTGAGGAGAATATTTTTGGAAGGAAGACCGAGTTCCACCAGAATCTTTTCCAAGAACGCCGGATATGCGCCGACACTGAGGAGTCTCCGGTCGGGCTCTGAGAGGATTGTGACGTCCTCCTGCGTCAGAAGCCCTGTCGCGAAGTGGTGGCTGGGACGGTAGTGCCAGAATTTCCCGCTCTCACTTTTCATGCGGCTGGGGTCATCGGCAGACAAGTGATCGGGGAACAGGCGTTCTTCCAGGCGGCGGATCTGGTCGACGAAGGCGTGCTGCGGGGAGGGGAGTTTGGGGTGGCGCATGGTTGATGTGATTGTCTACAGCTCATACGAAACGGTAGACATTGGCAACCCAAATGTCTACGGGTTTTTATACGACAATATCGATGGTGGAGATGCCGGGAATCGAACCCGGGTCCAACGTGTAGCGCATGTGCCTGTACGGTCATGAAGTTCTCGTTCTCGCATCCCATGAGAGAACAACAGAGATAGGGAGCGAGTGATGACGTCTGGATACGATCTCGTCACAACGTCCGATGACGGAAAGCCCTGCTGGTGACGTCAGCATCCTCTCAGCAGGAGTCGGAGGAGTGACGTGTTCGCGCGAGGGCGAACTTAAGCCGTGGCAAAAGCGAACGAGGGCGTCACAGCGCTTTTTGCAAAGCGAGCGAGCTTGTTCACTGCACCAGCGGCACGATCTGTCAGATTGGCAGATATAGGTTGTACAGTTGGGTATCGGGAAACAGTACGATCCCGAATCGAGGCGAACACACACCATTGATCACGCTGTCGAAACCTTTCATCCCCATGGTGTCAGAGATCGAAGACTCTTACTGTAGCAGGAAACGCTCTGTATAGCGATAAAAATCAGTTCGATATCCGTAGATGTGTCCGATCGCCTGCTATCCTTCCCCTATGGACCTCGCCAACACTGATATCCACGTTCTCGCTGCGCAACTTCGCAAACCTGAAGGTGACCTCGGGAACCAAGTCGGAGCGGCGATGGCACATTTCAACACGAGTGCGATTGCCTTCACCATCCAGTGTTTGCAGATACAGCCCGGAGATCACCTCTTGGAAATCGGCTTCGGGCCCGGCGAAGCGATCGCAGAGGCGGTGCGGCTGACGCCGCAGGGGTACATCGCCGGTATCGATCACTCGTCAGCGATGCTCGAGATGGCCGAACACCGAAACCATCAGGCCATTATGCAAGAGCATGTGGAGCTGACGCTCGGTGATGCACGGGAACTCCCCTATGAGGATGACAGCTTTGATACCGTCTTCGCGGTGAATGTCTTTCACTTCTGGCCGGATCCGACTCGTGAACTCGCGGAATGCCGTCGGGTGCTGAAATCGGGCGGACGTATCGCCTTTTTCCTCACACATCCCTCATCCTGGCTGCCGGGCATACGTGATACAGGTGTCTTTTTTGGACGCGACGCAGAGGATGTTGAAAAGATCCTTGCGGCTTCGGGATTCAAGAACGTGATGAGCTACGCAACCAAAACGGAACCGGATGAGAAGGGTTTTGTGGTGATGGGACAGAAATAGGAAAGAAAATACTTCTCTGATCGCGTCAGGTATTCCATACTACGTTTACCAGAAACTATGACAAAAAACCCAGTCGCCACCGGCGTTGTTCATACGGTCCCATCCGATATTCGGAGAGTGTTGCTGGCTCATCCCGACGTGCTCGAAAAATGGAACAGTCTGACAGCGCTCGCGCGCAATGAGTGGATCTGTTGGACGACCATTGTGAAGAAAGCGGAAACACGAGCAGAGCACATCGAGCGATTACGTGCGGATCTCCTCGATGGAAAGCGCCGACCGTGTTGCTGGCCAGGGTGCCCGCACCGAAGGCCGAAGGCGAAGAAGTGGTTCAGAGGTGTTGATAAGTGATTCAGGAGTCATTTTCATCCGTCGCGCTGCGTATTGATATTTTTCAAAAATAATGTATAAT
>CAYGNM010000153.1:0-2832 GCA_964351275.1 uncultured Candidatus Peribacteria bacterium
AGTACACCCCCATCACCGCGCCGAAGATCAGCGCGAGGATGAACCAGCGGATGCTCTCGGCCCCCATGAAGAAGAGGGTGGTGAGCATGATGAGGATCGAGACGGTGGTGCCGGTTGTCCGGCCCAGGCATTGCCATAGCGCGGCGACAACGACCGTCGAGAGATCTTCGGATTTGTTCTCGAACGTCAGGTTTGCACGGATGCGGTCGAAGACGACAATGGCCTCGTTGGTCGAGTACGCGAGGATTGTCAAAAGTGCTGTGACGAAGAGTGTGTCGAATTCGAAACTGGTGAACCAGCCGAGTATGGTGAACGCACCGATGGTGATGATGATGTCGTGCAGAAATGCCACGACGACGATCACGCCGAACTTCCAGGGGTTGAGATTGCGCGGCAGTTTGCGAAAGGCGAGCGCGAGATAGAGGATCGTGGCGACGGAGGCCAGCGCGATTGCCTTGAGCGATTTCGTCTTGAGGCTGGCGCTCAGGCTCGGGCCGATAGTGTTGTACTTGAGCTCTTTCACCGCCCCGAGGGACGTCTGGAGATGCGAGAGCAGCGCGAGGTGTTCCTCGTTGCTCATCGGGCGCATGCGGAGGAGAAACGCCTCTTCGCTCGCCGTCTTCACCCCCGTCACGGTCGGATTCCCCAGGCTCTGTGTTGTGGTTTCTTCATACGATAGCAGAGCGGCGACCACATCCTCGCGGGTCTTGCCGGTGGGGAGCTCAATCTGCAGAAGCGTTCCGCCGGTGAACTCGATCGAGTACTTCGGTCCCGGCGTGATAAAGAGGACAATAGACACGACGACGAGGAGCGCCGAGAGGCCGAGGAAGAACGGGGAGAGCGAGCGGAAGGTCATAGGGTGACTAGAATCATGAATTATGAAGCATGAATCAAGGGGATTTATTCATTCTACGGAGATTCTCCGGTACATCATTCCTGTCGAATCGAGAGCGTCAGTGTCTTTCCGTCCCTTTCCACTCCCCACAGGACACCCTTTCCAGGATCAATACCACTCTGCAACGCTGTCCATTCCGGCGTGCCGCGAACGTCTTCTGTGAAGCGCATGAACATCGCCGGGGAAAGTCTGCCTCCCGCGATCGGTAAGCCCAAGATGGTCGGAAGAGTGAGATTTTGCTCATCCTCGAGGACGCTTTCGAACCATCCTTTCTCATTGGCAATGACGAAGTCCCGACCGCGGGCGGCCGTCAGTAAGACGCGACCATCTCCACGCACAGTTTCCTGCACAGTCCATCCAAGCAGGCTGTACGCCTTCTTCTGCACCTGCGACGGCGCACTCCCGATGATGGCCGACGTGAATCCACGATCAAATGCGCGGCGCGTGACTGCGGTTCCACTCAATTGTCCCTGTGCATTCTCGTGAAAAGCAGAGAGTTGCCTGCGTCCATTCTTCAGATCCGACATCGTCCCCCGGAAGACGAAGGAGGGGATCGCACCGGTTCCAGACCGGAGAGAGAGCGTCGACGGTTTTTCCAGGAGCGGGAGGATATCGTAGTCCATGCTCCACTCACCACCGAGTGCCTCCTGGATCTTCTTGGAGAGTTGCGCTTTCCTGATCACCCTGTCGTTCCCTGGGAAAGCGCTCAGCTCCTGCTCCAGCATCTGCTGAGGTGCAGCGAGCGAGAGCGTCATGTCCGGCTCGGGTGTGAGTGGAGGAATGGTCGCCGCAATCGTTCCCTCGCTCTTCGTTGTCATTCCCAACAGCCGCAAACGCACCGTTGATCCTTCTGTACTCAGGAGGATCGATCCGGATGCATGGAGAAAGGGTCGGAGGGGAGAGGGGAGGAGCCCGGTCGCGCGATCGGCGGTCATCGTCAAATAGACGAGAGCTTCTGCGGGCGAGACTCCTCGCTGCAATGCGTGAAACGATTCAAGATCACGGAGTCGTGGAGAACTGCCGGTCATCCTGCCCATGACGTCCGGTCGTGAAAGCAGGACGTCCTGTCCACGGTAATTCCCATTGGTGTTGGGAAGGGGGACATCCTTCATTGGAGACGACAGAATCCATCCGCGCGATCCCTCATTGATCTCGACAATCCCCAGTTCCAGACGACCGTCGAAGACGGGGACGTCTTTGAGCTCCGGGAATCGGTCATTCCATCCGCGAAGGTCTTCGCGCGTCACGTTGGAGAACAGCGCGATCACATCCTTTCCCGGCAACATCGCTTCGAGCGACCGTGGTTGCCACAGTGCGACGACGCCCGCGATCGCTCCTCCCAGAATGACGATGCTCCCGAGTAGCACAGGGAGGATCAGGCGCAGGGGAGGGAGGCGGAATGTGAGCATTGGGGTGATCATAGGCGACTTGCGTCACGCTGTCTCCAGCCCTGTCGGAAGCCATAATTCTGTATACAAATTGTATTCATAAAACAATTCCACAGTCTCACCAGTGCACTTTGTTGCGTTTCGGTTCAAGCCTGCGTACGATGCTTCGATTTGCATCAACAAAACGCAAATCCGGCTTCGTCCGCTTCGGCGGACTACGCCGCGATGACATCCATACCAACAGGAACATACACACATAGAACGGGGGCCCCCATTCATACAAACACACACAGACGATCCTTCACACCACTGCTCTCGATCAAGGAATTAGGAGTTAGGAATTAGGAAGTCTGTAAGGAAGATCTTCCTGAATTCGCACGCTAATTCCTAACTCCTAATTCCTATTCCAAACAGGGAGGAGGATGCGCACAAATTATCACGCGTATTGCTCCCATCCTCCTCTCTGCTCTGCGATGTCGCGCCGCGAATGTGAGGTTGCGTCGGCGGCGTGCAAACTTTCTCCCCAGTGTCTCCTCAGTGCCTTAGTGC
>CAYGNM010000154.1:0-2778 GCA_964351275.1 uncultured Candidatus Peribacteria bacterium
ATTGTGGGGTTGGGGTGGCCTTTATGTTCCCGGAGCCACAGCGATTTGGTCGTGATGCCTCCTGCTCCGTGTTTGGCGATCAGTCTCCAGCTGCTTGCGGTGATCCCCATGATGCCCGAGGCGAGGACGGTGGGGTTTTGGAAGGGGATGCCGAGGATGGTTTGGGAGAGGTTCATCTCGGAGAGAATAATAGACTAATAGAATAATAGAGTAATAGGAACTTGCGCGGATGGATATCGAGGTAACACTCGAACGTGGGTCCTACTATTCTATTACTCTATTATTCTCGTCTAAATCGTCCTCTTCTTCGGAAACAAGCTGTCCCTCCTATACCACACCGCCGCCAGCAGAATCACTCCGAACAGCATCAGCCGCACGGGTCCCAGAATCTCTGCGGAGAGGGGAACGAAACGCAGTGCTTCCTTCAGCGCGGTAATCAGGATCGTCGCGAGGATCACGCCGGGAATGCTGCCGGGCTTTCCTGCGACGACGATCATTACCAGAGTGACGAACACCGGAAATCCGTAGTCCGTCGGGTAGAGAAGGTGCAGGTACTGCGGGTAGAAGAAGTTATCGCTGGCGAGACAGAGTCCCAAGATCAGGAAGCAGAGGACATGGACACGCACGCGATTGATCCCGAGCGATTTGGCATGCCATTCCTGTTCCGCGAGCGCGCTCATCTGCCGTGCGAGGGACGTCCGGTCGAGCCAGAGGAAGAAGAAGATCCACAGGATCGCGATGACGGTAATCCAGAAGGCGAATTCTTCCGGTGTTTCCATGAACGGAACACGTGGGATGCGGGCGATCCCCAGTGCGCCGCGCGTCAGGCTTTGCCAATTCAAGACGACATTGAGAAACATCAAATGCACGGCGATCGAGAGGATGCCGAGACCGTCGGGATCCAGTCGGAACGAGAGCCACGAGAAGAGGAGCGACGCCAGCAGCGCCATGACGATCCCCATCAGCAGCGCGAGAGCGAAGCTTCCGGTCGCGTCCAGCATTAGAAAACTGCCGTATGCGGAGACAAGGCCGATGCCAACCGGTCCGAAATTCAAAATCTTCCCCCGACCGAACACGAACGTGTATCCCAAGCTGAGGGGCATCGCCATCGCGGTCAGGCTGATGATGTGGAGGGCAAAATCCATTGGAATGGTGATGTAGGGGCGTTTCGTGAAACGCCCCGAATTTAGGCAGTCCGAACGGAACGGGAAAATAACCCCGTCGGTTTGATGAGCAGAACGATGATGATGAAGAGTAGCGCGATGGTGCTCTGGTAGCCGGCGGAAATGTAGTTGCCGAAGAACCACGGTGTCCCGACGGCGAGTTGCTCAATCATGGCGATCAGGTATGCCGCGACGATGGTGCCCCAGAAGTTGTCCTTGCCTCCGGCGATCAGTGCCGCATACGCCTTGATGGTGATGGGGAACGCGAGAACCGGTGTCAGGTTCTGGTCGATGCCGAGGTAAATCCCTCCGCAGGCCGCGAGAATGCCGCTCGCGATGAAGACGATTCGGTGGAGAATGGATGACGAGATGCCGAGACTCCGCGCGGCATCGGGATGCTGGACGGTTGCGCGGATTTTTCGGCCGAAGGATGTCGAATGGAGCATCCAGGCGACGGCGGAGAGGAACAGGAGCGTGAAGGCGATCAGCATTAGCTGCTCCACACTGAACCGCACGTCATAGACATTCAGGTAATGCTTTGATGAAGAGAGAATGGAGAGCGGTCGCTCCTGAAACAGGAGAAGAATCAGTGCATCGAGGATCATGCCCCAGGCGATGGTTGTCACAAGCGGCAGAAATCGGTCACGCCGGTAGAACGGAGCGACGGCGACTTCGAAGGTCACCGCCGTCACACACGCACCCGCAATAATTCCTCCGAGAATGCTCACCGGGAGCGGCAGCCCGACAATTTGATGCAGCCACCACGTCGTCATTCCGCCGAAGAGCGCCAGCTGTCCGAGTGCGAGATTGAACACACCGAGGACGCCGTACACGAGCGCAAGCCCGCCCGCCATCAGTGCAGCCAATGATCCTGCGATTAGTCCGTTGATGAGAAGCTGCATGGCGGGATTATTCTAGCAGTTTCGTAGGGGCGATTCGCGAAGCGCCCCTACGGTCATTCAACAACAACGTCCTTCAGCGTCGTAATCACGCCCTTCTGGTATTGCTTGAGCACGTACGGAATCCCGACGACGTCACCGTTTGCATCGAAGTGGAACGTGCCGACAGCGCCGGTGTAGGACGGCAACGCATACATCCAATCCTTCAGTGCAGCGCCATCTGCGGCTCCGGCAGCGATGCCCTGGAAGATCACATTCGCAGCGTCATAGGAGAATCCCGCGTAGGCAATACCGTACTTGGGGTCGCCGTAGGCTTTCTGGAACGCCTCAGCGAATGCCGGATCCTTCACGTCGGCGGGAACGTTGATTACGTAGAGTCCTTCGACGGCGTCCGTCATGGTTTTGGCGAGTGTCGCGGAGTCGCCAGTGTCCTGCGTGATTGCCGGTGCGGTGATGCCGGCTTCACGAAGTTGTTGCATCATCAGACCGTCGGTCGAATCACTCTGGCCGTTGGCGAAGAACATGTCGAACTTCAGATCCTTCAATCGGGTCATCAGGCTGCGGAAATCTTTAGTGCCGGGTTCGACGACTTCATCGAAGACGATGGAACCCGTCGCCAGTTTTGCCTTCAGCGCCGGGCGGAACGCCTGACAGAAATCAGTGTTTTCCGAGATCATCGCGATCTTCGCGATTTTGTTCTCCGCGAAGTACTTGGC
>CAYGNM010000155.1:0-2753 GCA_964351275.1 uncultured Candidatus Peribacteria bacterium
TCTTTGGCTTCCGACGGATTCTCCTCCATGTACTGGCTGAGCTTTTCGTTCACGACGGTCTCGACCGCCGTCTTCATTTCGGCATTGCCGAGCTTCCCTTTTGTTTGTCCTTCAAATTGCGGTTCCCGGAGCCGGACAGCGACGATGGCTGTGAGCCCCTCGCGGACGTCATCAGCGGTCAGGTTCTCCTCCTTCTCTTTGAGAATGCCGTACTTGCGCGCGTAGGCGTTGATCGTCCGGGTGAGCGCGGCCTTGAAGCCCGTCAGGTGATGGCCGCCTTCGACGGTGTGGATGTTATTTGCGAAGGAAACGACGTGCTCCTGGAACGTCTGCGTGTACTGCATGGCGATCTCCACGAATCCGTCGGGCGTGTCTTTCTCGAACCAGATCACATCGCCGATGCGCTCCTTGGATTCGTTAAGATGCTGGACATAGGCCGAGATGCCGCCCTCGAAATGGAAACGATAGTACGTGGGGTACTGGAGATCCTCCTCAGGACGCTTCGTGCGCTTATCGATCATGGAAATGGTGATGCCGCGCGTCAGATACGCCTGCTGGCGGATGCGGGTCATCAGCATGTCCATGCTGAACTGCACGGTGTCGAAAATTTCCGTGTCCGGAAGAAAGTTAATGATGGTGCCATGCTTGTCGGTCTTGCCGATTTTCTTGACCGGAGCGAGCGGCTTGCCGCGCTTGTATTCCTGGAAGTGGACGTTGCCATCGAGATGAATCGTCGCACGCATGCGCACACTCAATGCGTTCACGACCGACGAACCGACGCCGTGCAGACCTCCCGAGACTTTGTAGCCCGAATCGTCCCCACCGAATTTTCCACCGGCGTGCAGGGTTGTGAGCACCACTTCGAGTGCGGATTTCTTGGCCGTCGGGTGCATGTCGACCGGAATGCCACGGCCGTTGTCCTCGACGGTGATCGACCCATCGTCCTCCAGGGTCAGCGTGATGCTGTTGGCATGACCCGCCATCGCCTCGTCGATCGAGTTGTCGACGATTTCAAACACCAGGTGATGCAGACCGCGCACATCGGTAGAACCGATATACATGCCCGGGCGCTTACGAACAGGTTCCAAGCCTTCCAAGACTTGGATTTGCTGAGCGGTATATTTGGGGGCGGCCATATCGGGGAAAGTTTAGGGACTCCAGGGGGCTGATGCAATGCTCCCCTCCCGGCAGTTACGAGTTACGGGTTACGAGTTTCGAGATATCCCCCAACCCGAAACCCGTAACTCGAAACCCGTAACTTTTCGTCACGGGAAAGCCTTGCACGGGCTCCTGAAGATGAGTATCCTCCCCCAGCCCTATGGCAATTTACGCAATCAAGCACGGCGACGAAAGCGGCGACCGCCTCCAGCAGCGGTTCAAGAAGCAGGTGCAGAAAAGCAACCTGATCAAGATTCTGCGCGACCGCCGCACGCACAAGCGTCCCAAGACCCGCCGCCTCCAGCGCATCCGTGCGCTCAAGCGCGAGGGATACCGGCAAGATAATAGGAAGAAGCAGTTTTATTCGAACATGTAAATTGTCTCGGCGGACGAAGCCGGACAGTTTTACTCGAATATGTGATGAGGTTCGGACGATGGCGTAACGTCTGCTTTGTCATATGAAAAAAACCGGCGCGGGCAGTGCGAGTGCACTGCGGTGCGCCGGTCAGGCTGGTAATTGCCACACGTTCCTACGAAAGGAGGAACGCGAGCAACTTCCAGCCGCCAAAGACGACGGCGATTAGCGCGAAAACCGCGCTGATCACAAGGACGTTGGTCTTCATTGACACTGGGAGGGAAAGCGCCCCCCCAAAAGCGAGGTTGTAGTAATGCTTCTGCCCACAGTGGGCACAAGTGATATACGACCCCCCGCCCTCGGACACGTCCGTGGCATTCTTGCAGCTGACACCGTCGCGATTGCACTTGAGGCACTTCATGTTCGATCCTCTCAAGAAACGATATGGGAAAAACCAGTACATATATTATAGCATTTTTAGTGCTACTTTTCCAGGCACCTACGGTATTTTTGTGACAGCACTTCCGTCTCTTCTCTTTGCATTCAAAACAGGTCAGAATGCTTATATGAACCCCTCCACTGCAGCCACTCTGTGGCACACCCTCCAAACAAACGACGTCCTCACCAAACTGAGTACTTCTATTGATCAAGGATTAACGCAAATTGAAGCCAAGAAACTTCTTGAACAGTACGGATTCAACAGATTGCAAGGCGGCACAAAAATCTCCCCGTGGCGGCTGCTCCTCGGCCAGTTCCAGAACGTCCTCGTCATCATCCTATTACTGGCAACCGCGCTCTCAGGATTCCTGGGCGAGACAGTAGAGGCGATCACCATCGCGGCGATCGTGTTGCTCGCGGTCGTGCTCGGATTCGTACAGGAGTACAGAGCGGAACGTGCGATGGAGGCGCTCAAGAAGATGGCGGCACCGACGGCGAAGGTGATTCGCGATGGAGAGCAGACCGAAATTCCCGCAGAGGATCTGGTGCCAGGCGACATCATCCTGCTCGCTGCCGGCGGTATCTCGAGTAGCTGGATTGTTTCGCGAAAAGGGGAGGACAAGAAATCCGTTGAGGTATTTGTCATCGCCTGCGCCTGGCTCGCGGCGACCGTTGGGCTCTTCATCGCTTTTTACGACATAGTTCTCTGGTGGCTATGGTGGTGGCTCTTGGCAGCCCTGGTGGTTGGTCTTGGCAGAATCAAGGCAGATGTCATCCGCGAACGAACCATTCCGATCAATGT
>CAYGNM010000156.1:0-2731 GCA_964351275.1 uncultured Candidatus Peribacteria bacterium
AACTTGCCCCGATCATCGAACATTGTCAGCACCTCGTCGACGGGACCACTTGCGGTTGCGAGCGAGCTATGGAAACCGGAGATCGCCCCGAGCTTCTGCGATCCGTTCATCATGATGTAGAAGAACACCAAGATTGCGGGCGCGGAGGCGAGATTCTCGCGGCCAATCAGTGCCAATGCCCCCATAAAAACGCCAATGGCGACGATCATCGTGACGATTTCCTGGATGGGAAGAATGATGCTGTTGATCGCACTGATCCGGAAATCCAAACGCGACTTCTGATCGCTTAACTTCGTGAAATGCCTCTGCTCCAGTTCTTCCGTACGATGGGATTTTACGAGGGGGATGGTCGACAGAATCTCGATGGACTTCTTTCCGAGATGGGAGGCCCGGTCGGCAAGGGCGTAGGAGCTTTTTCTCACCTTCATGATCATCCCCCGGATCACCATGTGCAGGACGAAGAACAGAGGCAATGAAATTAGCGTCAATTGCCAGGAAATAGTGAGCATCAAGATCAGATAGACGAACAGAGAGAGACTCGCGGTAATAAAGCGGTCCGCTGCCTGGAGCGGCGACAACGCCTGCCGGGAAAAATCCAACAGCAGTGTGGAATGATGGCCGATGTTTGTGCTATCAAAGAACTGTTTGCCGAAACTCAGATATCTCCGGAAGAGCTCTTTGCGAAAATGATGGATCGCACGTTCGGCAAAAAAGGTGACGCTCAATGTACAGAGACAGCGGATGACATTCTTCAGGGTGAACAATATCAGGAATCCACCCAGGAGGAGCCCGAAGAGCAGACGGTCGTTCTGGAGGATAGTAGGAGGAAGTTTTGCGAAGATGGATTGGAGAACAGGGATGTCCGTCACGAAGGAAAAGCTCTTCGTCAAAAAACCGTTCAGGATGGGAATGAGCAATCCGATACCCATGCCCTCGAAAAAGGCGGTCAGTAGGGAAAGGCCGACAGGGATGAGAATGTAGATCGGCCGGATGTGAATCCGCCGAAGAAGGAGAAGAATCTTGCCGATCGTCGAGGAGTTTCTTGAGGCCATAACGACGATCAGAATCGTAGCGAATAGGCCGATTTTTCGCAATGGAGAGCGGATCAGCGATGTGTGCTCTTTTTGGGACAACCGATCTCGTGGAAATCAATTTCGTCGTCATCTGTCACGCGTGGGTCGGGAGCCATGGCCAGTCCGGCGTTGTCCGCAATCTCCGCATCGATGGCCGCGCGGTTGAATACGGACCGGATGCCCGGATCGCTGATGGAGCTCTCGATGGCACGGAAGATGCGCGCAGTCGTCACTTCGCCGACATGGGCACCGTCCATAAACTCACAGTCCTCTGTCCCGACGGAAGCCGGATCGAGAAAGTTGAAGAAGTAGGGCAAGCGCGCCTCACGGAAAAGATTCAGAACTTTGGGAATGTACGCGTACTGCTCGGGATGTTCTTGCATCCGCGCGTACACGCGGGGGGCTAGGGGCTGGAAGAAGGGAATGACGGTGACTCCTTGTGCGGTGAGCGACCGGAGCATGTCGAGGAACTCGCGAACGGACTGTGCGTTCACCTCGGCATCGTGCTGGTATTTTCGCGTACCGTTGCGGATGTCGTCCATTTCCCAGCGGAAGCCCGGCAGGAATTCCGACTGCGGCTCGCTGCCGGTGATGAGGCCCGTGAAATAGAACGATCCATCGGGGGCAAACCCGTCGCGATACTCCCGGGCGCGCACGCCGATCGAGCAGCGGTCCGCGTCCTGCCCACGTCCAAAGACTTCCTGCATGTAGTTTGTCAGTGTGATTTTTCTCTGCGTCAGCCATACAAAAGGACGGAAGAGTTTTTCGACGGTCAGGCGCGGCGATGAAACCGGCCATTGGAGCGGACGGTATGGCTGTTCTTTGGACGGAAACCACCAGATGTCCATCCCGAGCAGCAACACTGTCGGCTTGTTCTCGCGCACCATGAACGACGTGACGTTCCCGGCCTCGACCACGGACCCCATCGTGAAACTCATATTGTAGAAGGAGCCACGGAAGAAGCGTTCGCGCGCGTTCATGGTGACTGAGGAACCGGCGACCACAATGTCCGGATGCCGCACACGGTATCCTTCCAACTTGTACGCCATATTGTCGCTATGCAGACCCGTGCTATAGAGGCAGAAACCCGGATTTGTCTGCTGCTCGCTGATGATGTCTGCAAGCAACTGAAATTCGCCGGTGTGCGTGAGATAGAGAAAATTGCCCACGAGCAGGATGGCCGCCGGGGAAAGGAAGAAGAGCGCTTTTGCGATGTACGATCCGTGCATGATTCAGAATTGGAAGTAGAGGAACTCCGTCTGGCGCTGCAGCATCAGGAGCACGAGGGAAATCGCGATGAAGACGGCGAACGCGAGCGCCCAGAACGTCGTCGGCTTCCACATGCATCGGCCATTGAATCCGCGCGGACGCTCCGGGGATGCGTCGTACGCAGGATGGAATGCGTACAGGAACTGCTGTGTGTTGGGGAAGACGAGGGCAATACACAGCAGTCCGGTGATCCACGGGACGGCGCCGGTCCACTGCGTCGGCAGGAGCACCAGCGCGTGCTCCAGATCGAACGTGACGCTGCGTTGAGGAAGCAGTGATGCAAGCGCGGGGAAGCGGACGAGGAGCGCATGCGGAAGAGAGACCCCACGGAGTCCCGACATGGACAGAAGGAGCTGGAATGCCGATGCGACGGTCTCGGCGCGGAAGAA
>CAYGNM010000157.1:0-2726 GCA_964351275.1 uncultured Candidatus Peribacteria bacterium
CCTAGGACCGACCGGCGCGGAACGGGCGCGATCTGCTTGTAGATGAACTTGCCTTCGTCGGTAATGGTGAGTTTCATGCCGTCGCTCTCCACGAGCTTGCTCTTGGATGCGTAGTTCGCAGGGACGGGGTACGTCTGGCCTTTGCTGTCGACCATGTTCTGTCCGTCGAAGATGCCTTCGATAATTCGTCCGCTGACGGGAGTGTTCGAGAAACTCGTCGCGCGCAGCACATGACGCTCGCGCGTCGAATCACTGACGCCGGTCATATCGCGCAGGAGCGCGTACGCCGTCTTCAGCGACGACTGGGCGGTATCGAGGAGTTCCTGGACTTGGAGGAGGACGTCGTCGGACATACATTAAGAAGGAAGTTCCATCACCTCCAGTCGCACGGTCTGCAATCGTTGGCGTATCTGGATGTCTGTGAGGAGGCCGGCTTGGGCACCGATGGCACCCAGAACACTGGCTGCACTTATAGTACCCGCACGGAGCATCTCTGGCAAGCCCAGACCCTGCAGGAGCGCCCACGTGGCACCCGTTCCGAAGGCATCTCCGGCACCCGTCGTATCGATGACCGGCGTCTCGGTGACCGGGCAATGCCACTTGTGCTCTCCATCGGATGCGGTCGCACCGTTTTTTCCATCGCACACGCACACGATCCGGACGCCGCTCTTCAGCAGTGCGGTCATCGCCGCGTCCACGGACGATTCTCCTGTGAAGAGGAGCACTTCCTCCTTATTCAAGACGAGCAGATCGGTCTGCGCGAGGAGTGTCCGCATCGTTGCCTCCTTCATTCCCGTCTTGAGCTGCGATCCGCCGGGGTTCCACGTGAGGCCGGTGTTCACGTTCTTTTGAAGAATTGCGGCGATATCATCCTCGATCACGCAGCTGCGCTCGTGCAGGTGATTCAGGTAGATCCAGTCCATGCCGGCGGCGGTTTGGCGATCAAAGTTGGCGTCGTGCAGATGCGCGTTGGTGCCCGGGTCGTAGAGGATCACCCGTTCGCCACTGTCCGCAGACAGGATGATGGAAAAACTGGACGTCTCTCCCTCCACCACAGAGGTTCCCGAGGCATCCACTTGTTCCTTCCGGAAATTCTCGAGCTGACGCTCTCCCCACTGGTCACTCCCCAGAATGCCGGAGAAGTGTGCATTGCATCCCAGTCGCGCGAGTCCCACGGCGGTATTCGCTGCGCCGCCGCCGCAGGTTTCGATCACCTGCTGCACGCGGACTTTGTCACCGAGCGGCAATTCCAATACCTTCCTGCCGCGATCTTCGTGCAGGACGTCTTTCCCTGTACGAACAAAGAGGTCGTACGTCGCTCCTCCTATAGAGAGAGTTCGGGGATGACGAGTGGAGGGGGATGGGGGAGTCATGAGAGGAGTCCTGGGAATCTTTCCGCATCATGAATGATACCTCCGTTCCATCTGTGTGATGAACGCTTTCGATGCCTGCATCATCTTCCGTCTTCGCACCCAGTACCACGCGCCCGGGATCGCCGTCAGGCCGAGCACGAGTTTCCAGGAGAGTCCCGGCAGTCCGCTCCCGGGCGTCTTCTCCGCTCCTGCATGGAGTTCGTTTGGCGGGGCGATCATGCTTGTGTCCCGCGGAAATTCATCCGCAGACGGATGGAAGGCCCCTATGAGCGGCGTTCCCTGCGTGGTCACCGTGAGGTCACGCAAAATCTCGCCCGTCGTCGCGACCGGGGTCAGACGGATCAGGTACGGTTGAGGAAAGAGATCTTTGATCGTGTAGACGCGCATTGCTCCGTCGAGATTCCGCATCTCGGAGAAATCGCCTTCGAGGCTGCCGTACTCCAGGATAAATGCAGAGAGGGGAGTGCGATCGGGGAACGTCCACTGGAGGAGGAAGCCTCCTTCCTGCGGCGTTGCTGTCATTTCCATCCCCAGTGTGCGTCCGGTGATGAGCGCACTCGGGATGCCTTCTTCCTCTCCCCGCAGCGCGCGCACCGTGAGGGTGTAATCATTGCCCGCTTTCAGTCCCATGACCGCAGCACCGTCCGTCGGCTCCGGCGTATCGAGTGTGAGTGGAGCTGCCAGTGCCGGTCCCTTGGTTTCGATGCGGTATCCGGTGATCGTGACATCGGGAATGGCGTCCCACCGGAGCTGGATGCCACCCGCGAGTGACTCTGCGGTGACGTTCTGGACTTGCGGAATTGCGGGTCCGGAGACAGGAAGAGTTCCTTGAAGGTCGGTGACGTTGCCAGCGGCATCACGGCCGCTCACGGTGTAGGCGTTGTCTCCGCGGGATGGGGCCGGGAAGAGTGCCTGGTACCGGGTGCCCTGGCTGGCGTCACCAACACCGATGTCGGTGAGCGTGATCGTCTGGTCGTGGATCGTGAGCGTCACATCGGAGAGGCCCGGTTCGCTGACCACCGTGACCGTGACGTCCTCGCCTTCGTGCGGCTCTGCGGGAGTGAAGCTTCCCTGAAGATTCGGGCCAACGGTATCCACGCGCAGGTGGATCGGTCCCGAATCGTACTGGCCGTTCTGGTCTTGAATCTCCAGCACTAGTTCATCTCCCTCCGGCAGCGTGACGTTCATGAAAAATTCGCCGCCTTGCTCCGTTTCGCCGACGGCTTGGGGTTCTCCCGAGGCGATCTCTTCTACTGGAGTCGATCCGATCTTCATCCAGATACGCAGGTTCGAGAGCGGGGGGCCCTTGCCCTGCAGGAGAATGTCGCGCGTGTTCACCGAGTCGCCGTCGCG
>CAYGNM010000158.1:0-446 GCA_964351275.1 uncultured Candidatus Peribacteria bacterium
GCACTGAACTACTCGGCGCGGCGTCGAGTAGCTGCTCGCGGAGCGGGCAGCGTATCGAGACGATCTTCCTTTATAAATTATTCTGTCATTCCGAGTAGCTCGTCGTGGAGCGACGAGCGTAACGAGGAACACTCCCAACACAAGCTTAAAAAATCTCCCCAATCTTCTCGCAACCCCCCTCCGAATTAAGTATAATATCCATAGATTCATTCTATCAAAAATTCCATGAGTGTTCCCCGCTTTCGCGTTCTCGTTCCACTCACTTTACTGGCGGTCCTCCTGCAGACGACGCTGGCACACGCTGCCGTGTCGATTTCGTCGAGTCAGCCGCTGAGCGCAGCCGTCCGGGCGTCGATTCGTGCGCAGAACCTGGCCAACTGGTCCTCCGCGCGTGCGGTCAATCAGGCAATCGTGAGTTCCGCGAAGGCGATGGGGAATCTCTCCTC
>CAYGNM010000158.1:456-2709 GCA_964351275.1 uncultured Candidatus Peribacteria bacterium
CTCCTCCGTCCGGGCACTTCTCAAAGCCAACGTGTCGTCGGTCCAGGCAATCAATAAGGCGGCCCGGACAGCGGTCCAGACGTCGCTCCAGAGCACCAGTTCCTCTGTCCGCAGCATCAGCTCGTCATCGCGCAGCAGTTCTTCGTCCACGCGCAGTCTTTCCTCCAGTCATTCTTCCGTCAAATCGTCTGTTCTGATCAATCCAAAAATACCTCGTCCATAAAAAGATATATTCTGTGTATGAATTCGGTGACATAGGCGTCCTATGCGATGGATGCCCTTCTTGTGGTACCCTTTCCTCCAATCTTTCTTTTCACCCCCCTCTTATGAAGAAGCTTCTGTCCCGGTTGTGTCTTGGCACGTACGTGCTCTCGCTCGGCGTTCCCGTGGGATTCGCCAAGATCTACCCCGATGATTTCCAGATCCAGCCGGTGCCGTCCAGCAGCTCCTCATCTTCGTCGTCATCCTCTTCCGCTCAATCTCCGATGACGGTCCGCGAAACTCCTCCTCCGTCGTCGCAGCCGTTTTTCTTCGCATCCGAAATTCCCGAGGGTCGCCTGACCCGCTCACAGCTCGTCGATGCCATCGGCACGCGCCTCTTTGATGCCGACACGCATGACCGTTGCTTCGCCGATCTGATCCTCTCGAACACGGTCAACTACCGTCTGCTCTTCAGCGACCTCTCCATCGATGCGCCGTACGCGACCTCGCTCTGTCTGGCCATGCGCACGGGTATCGCTCAAGGCTACAGTAACGGAACATTCCACCCCGATCGTCCGGTCACCGTTGCCGAAGCCGCTGCGGTATTCGGCGATATCGGCGGCTTGCCGCTCAGGGACTCCAACCACGTCCGGCCCGGAGAAGTCTGGTTTCAGCGCTACATGGACGCCGTCCGCGCCGTCGATCGCGAGTTCACCATGCGGCCGTGGGAGCTCTTCACTGGTGTGCAGCTGAAGCATTCCCTGTGTGTTCTCAAGAGAATCACTCCCGCGTTGGATCCGTTGGGAGAGTTTGGGGGATGTTAGTCATGGTCATGGTTCGAGGCGCGCCCGTACCGCGCGCACCTCACCATGACAACCGTACCGTTCATGAGTGTCATGGTGAGGTTCGAGCCGCAGCGAGCCTCGAACCATGACGTAGCACCCACTTCGCCGTCTCCAGGACGGGAATGATCGTCAGTGCCAGTGCGACGATCACGCCCCAGTCCCGTAGAGTCAGCGCAAACGTGCCGAAGGCGATCTGCAGGAAAGGCACGTAGACGAGGCAGAGCAGGAGGAGCAGCTCCCAGAGGATTGCAATGTTGAGCCACTTGTTCGTGAAGGTTCCGCGTAGAGCCGTCAGGTGATCGGAGCGGAAGTTATACGCTTTCACGAACTCGGCGACGACCAGTAGCACAAAGGCCATGGTCATGGATTCGGTGATGCCGCGACCCGAGTGCGTGGCCCACCAGAACATGCCGAGGATCAGGATCGCGAGCCACACGCTGCCCGTGAGCATCAGCGCCATGACCTTCTTTGTGAAGATCCCGGTGCGGGGATTGCGGGGTGATTGCTTCATCAAATCCGCTTCCGGAGGATCCACGGCGAGCGCGAGGGCCGGGAAGCCGTCCGTTGCCAGGTTCAGGTACAGCAGATGGACGGCGGAGAGCGGGAGCGGCCACCCGAGGAGTGTGGCCACCGTCATGATGATGATTTCGCCGATGTTGCTGCTGAGCAGGTACATCAGGTACTTCTTGATGTTGCCGAAGATGCCGCGGCCTTCCTCAATTGCGGCGACGATCGATGCGAAGTTGTCATCCGTCAGTGTCATCGCGGCGGCTTCCTTAGTCACATCGGTTCCGGTGATCCCCATCGCCACGCCGATATCGGCCTTCTTGAGCGCCGGCGCATCATTCACCCCATCCCCGGTCATCGCGACGACTTTGCCCTGTGCCTGGAGAGCCGTGACAAGTCGCAGTTTGTCTGCTGGGGCGACGCGTGCGAAGACCGCGATGTCCTTCAAGTTCTGGTCCAGATATTCATCACTCATCTTCTCGAGTTCTTGTCCCGTCACGACCCGTTCGTCTTTCAAAATCCCCAGCTCCCTGGCAATCGCTTCCGCTGTCACCGGATGGTCTCCGGTGATCATGATCACGCGGATGCCGGCGGCGTGACATTCGCTGATCGCATCGCGGACTTCCGGCCGCGGCGGATCGATCATCCCGACGAGTCCCAGGAACTTCATTCCGGTTGATGCTCCCGCAAGATCGGTGCC
>CAYGNM010000159.1:0-2620 GCA_964351275.1 uncultured Candidatus Peribacteria bacterium
GCTATCGATTCCGTATTTTCACAGACCGTCACTGCCTGGGAACTGATCATTCACGACGATGCGTCGTCTGCAAACGTCGAAGAGATGATCAGGCCGCTCTTGAAAGATCCGCGCGTGAAGTTCATTCGCAGTGAGAAGCGTCTCGGCATCGGCGGTAACTGGAACGCGACGATACTCAGAGGCTCTGCCCCTTTCGTCGCGTATCTTTTTCAGGATGATCTCTGGAAAACGACATACCTGGAAACGTCTCTGAAGATCCTTCAGGCCCACCCAGACATCGGCTTCACCGCGGCAAATCATTCGTATCAGATGGATGGTGCAACAGCTGCGGCAAATACGGGGATCTATAAGGAAGTGGAAGATCTGCGCAGGACGGTGATGACAGGCGGCCAAATCCATCGCGCAGACTTCCTGCGGATGTGGATCGAGCGCGGGCTTAGACCGAACCTCATCGGTGAGCCGAGCTTCGTGGTGCTGCGACGATCCTTGATGGAGAGTGTCGGACCATTCTTAGAGGATATGCAGCAGGGCCTCGATGCCGAGTACTGGATTCGCTGCCTCCTAAAAAGTAATGGATGGTGGATCGCAGACGATCTGGGAACGTTTCGGGTCCATGCGGGCAGTGCGACGGCACTCAATGAAGAGTCGGGCGCGGGGAGGACGGACCGACTGCGGACGTTCAGGGCACTGATTGCGGCGCTGCCAGAAGGAGAGATGAAGACACTCGCTAAAAAAGTGCGCCGGAGGGAGACGCTGAAGATGGTGGTGAAGTTTCTGAGAAAAACAGCGAAGTTATGAATAACGAATTATGAATTATGGATTCTTCTCCCAATCGCTTTCCATAATTCATACTTCATAATTCATCTACACTGGACTCATGCCTTCGGGAATCGCCATCATTGCAGGAGCAGGGCCGGCAGGACTGACTGCGGCCTATGAATTGCTGGCAAGAACAGACATCCACCCGATCGTCTGCGAATCAACGGACGCCATCGGCGGCATCGCGCAGACATTCAATTACAAAGGCAATCGGATCGATATCGGCGGACATCGCTTCTTCAGCAAGAGCGACCGCGTGATGAACTGGTGGTTCAATATTCTGCCGAAACAGGGTGCTCCCGCGGCCGATACTGCCCTCAAAGGGCACGAAATTGAATATGTGACGGAGGTGGTGGTGAAGTATTTATGTCCTGAATGTGGAATATTGAATATGGAAGATGGAATCGATTCAACATTCAATATTCCATATTCCACATTCAAACGGCCAGCGCCTGATCCCGAAAAGGAAGATCTTGTCATGCTACAGAGACCGCGTTTAAGCAGAATTTTCTACCGCAAGCACTTCTTCCCCTACCCCATCGGCATCACGGCGACGATCGCGAGGAGATTGGGGCTCTGGAATACGTTCCTGATCGGACTCAGTTATCTGAAGGCGCAGATGTTCCCACTGAAGGATGAGACGCATCTCGATGCCTTCTTCACTAACCGTTTCGGACGCCGTCTCTACGAAACGTTCTTCGAGAAATATACGGAGAAAGTCTGGGGCATCCCCTGTAATCAGATCCGTGCGGACTGGGGAGCGCAGCGGATCAAGGGGCTCAGCCTGAAACGCGCAGTCATCCATGCGATCAAAGATCTCCTGAGCAGCGACTTCACCAAAGCGCAGCAGGAACGGGAGACGTCGCTCATCACCCGCTTCTTCTACCCCAAGTTCGGGCCGGGCCAGATGTGGGAGACCGTCACAGCGCAGGTGAAGGCATGCGGAGCGGAGGTCCGGATGAAGACGCGCGTTGCAGGAGTGCATTTGACTGGAACGAAGGTGACGTCCGTCACGATGGAGAACGTCGAGACGGGAAAGCGGGAGGAGATTGCCTGCGACTACTTCTTCTCCACGATGCCGATCAAACACCTGATCGGCATGATGACGCCGCGCGCGCCCTCCTCTGTTCTGGAAGTTGCGGAAGGACTGCAGTACCGGGATTTTTTGACGGTCGGGCTGCTGCTGAAGAAACTCCATGTGCAGGAGAAAGCCCCGGCTTCGCCTTTCGGGCTGCGCCGCGGCGGCACGGTTTCGACCACCGTGCCGGATAACTGGATCTACATCCAGGAAGGTGACGTCCGCGTCGGGAGAGTCCAGATTTTCAATAACTGGAGTCCATACATGGTGAGCGACTGGAAGAACACCGTCTGGATCGGCCTCGAGTACTTTGTGAACGAGGGGGGTGATCTCTGGATCAAACCGGATCAGGAGATGATCAACCTCGGTATCGCGGAGATGGAGAAGATCGGCTTCCTAAAGAAAGAAGATGTCTTGGATGCCTGTGTCCTCCGTATGCCCAAGGCCTACCCCGCGTACTGGGGCAGCTTCGAACAGCTCCACGTCGTGCGTGACTTCGTGAACACGATCCCCAATCTCTTCCTCGTCGGCCGCAATGGCATGCACCGCTACAACAACCAGGATCACAGCATGCTCACCGCGATGATGGCCGTGGATAATATTTGTGAGGGGCGGACGGACAAGTCGAATCTGTGGGATGTGAATGTCGAAATGGCGTATCATGAAGAGAAGAAATCCTGATCACGTATTCCTCGTATACCACTCCACCGACTTCTGGATGCC
>CAYGNM010000160.1:0-2608 GCA_964351275.1 uncultured Candidatus Peribacteria bacterium
AGTACCGGTCGATCACATCCATGGGATGAATCAGGTGTTTTAAGACCTCTGAACGCGATGCCGAGGCGGAGGGGACATACGGTATATGCGGTTGCGATCCGTCGTCGCGATCGATCTGCAAATGCAGATGCGGGAGAGTGGCGTCCCCTGTCTCGCCGACCGTGCCGATGTCGTCGCCTGGCAACACCGGGTCGCCCACTGCGGTGGTGATGACGTCCATGTGTCCGTAGATGGAGAAGATGCGTTCGCCGGTGACCGGCAGCCGGTGTTCGATGATCACGTATTTCCCCAGACCCTCGGGCTGGGATCGGACGGCATGGATTCTTCCTCCTGCAATTGCGCGGATCGGCGTCCCCTGAGGCATCTTGAAATCGATGCCCGGATGCGTCCCCGTCCATTCGCCGTCATCGAGATCGAAGCGCCCCATAAAGCGGGTGGAGTAGAAAAGTTTTTCGGTAATCAGTCGCATCGCCTCTGGCGTGCGCGGCTCCTGATTAAGCGTCGAGAGCGGCGTCTTCAATTCCTGAAGATCATACGCGGGAGGAAGAACGTACTCCTGCGGTCCGATCGCCGCATAACTGCGGCCGATCTCTGCCGCACTGTGCATGTCGCCCCAATTCGGCACACGGCCGAACGGATCGATGGCACACTCGAACATCGGAATGATGTCCATCGCCGCAGGAGACACAGAGGTATTCTGGGCGACGAAGATTCCTTTGGCCGGCTTGAGTGTGATGACGACTGCCGAGCCGAGCATCTGCACGCCCTGCACCACGCACACCGTCACCGTGCAGGAAATGAGTGTCCAGCGGAGGAAGTTGGTGTGCTGCATTTTTCTTATCATTATACACTATTTTTGATGTCCTGAGAAGAACCCTGCAGCCTCCGATTCAACGCAGTAGCGGGTCAACACTCGCACGATACGCGCGGATCCGGATGTCCGAACTCCACTGCATAATGTTGGTCAGCAGCAAGCTCATCTCCGCCCGGGTGACAGTCGACTGCGGCCGGAAGAGTGTGCCACGCCAGGTCGTCGGCAGAATATCGTTTGCTGCAGCAAAGGAGAGCCAGGGGGAGAGTTCGTCTTTCGACGGAACATCGGTAAAGGAATGCGGCAGTGGCGAGTAATTTTTCGGGAGCGCATCAGCGGCCCTCAGCAGAATGAGGAGCGCTTCGGCGCGCGTAACGGGAGCCTGCGGGCGTGCGAGGGTATCGCCGCCGCCTTTGACGATGCCGAAGAGCGCGGCGGTGTAGAACACGCGGCTGGTGAAGTCCTGCACCGCATCGGCCGGATTCAGCGCCGCTTTCACATCACTGAAAACGATATCCGTCCGCGGAATGTACCCGAGCACGGGCACGCAGTTACTGACGAGCGCCGTCTTCACCACTTCCAAGCGCGATGCCGTGTGGCCAGGGTCGAAGGGATAGTTGCCCGTCTTGAATGCCTCCTGCTGTTTGCCGGTCGAGTGATTACCGACGCCGCTGACGATGAAGTCGCCATCAGGAACGAGCGTGGTGTTTTTGAGCAGATCAATAGACCGCGCGATCTCGTCTCCGGGTTGCACATCCGTGAAGTGCACGGCGCGATCGGTCACGTACTGCATGCAACTATTGAGAAGCGGATCTTTTGCGTCACACGCGAGACCCGTGATGGGCCGAAAAGATCCCGCGAGGGTGACCGGTGAGTACACGAGCGCTCGCGGCGTGAATTCCTGGTGCTCAAAATCGAGCTGCCGGACATAGGTGGATACGGCGGGATTGCGCGCAAGCGCCAGCACGTGCAGAACCAATTCCGAGAACGCGGAGCGGGTCATCACCCCGCGGGGATCGAACGACTCGGGGATCAAATGCTGCTCGCGCGCGAAGGTCACCTCTGGGTCGTACCAGTTCTTGGTCTTCGGAAGAGCAAAGCCTCTGGGCATCACCTCCGCAGCGCGGAGAAGGATGGCGAGACTCTCCGCATTCGTCGCGGGAACGGATGGACGGAAGGTGCCGTCGCCGAACCCCTTGGCGATCCCGTGCACCGCAGCCTGATAGAGCGTACGTGCGAAGAATCCTCCGGTCACCGACAGGTCGTCGCGGGAAATATCGGAAAAGGTGAGCGCAGAGACAGGCACCGTATCGGGGATCGGGTGGCAGGTACTGAGCATGGCCATCTTCACTACCTCAAAGCGTGAGACCGGTGCTGCGGGCTGGAACGGGAACTCGCCCGAGCGGAACTCCGACTGCTGTTTGCCCGAGCTGGGATTCCCCGCACCACTAACGACAAAGTCGCCCTGCCCGATAATCTGTGTCTTGCGAAGCGCGTTGATGAACCGCGCCCGGGGATCGCCGGCAATGTCACTAAAGGTGAGCGCTCGATCGGGCACGAATGTGAGACAGACGTGGAGATCGTTGACTGCCATCGGACGGAGGGTGCTGCCGCTGAGTGCGCAACCCTGCGCGTCCACTATGGCTCGACTGTCATCCCCGGCCGGTCCTCCGAACGCGCCGATGGTGTTACTGAAGGTGAAGGGCGATGCGGTGGATGATCCCGTCTGATCACCGCCTCCCGTTCCCCCATTCCCGGTCCCACCACCTGTCGATCCCGTGGTCGACGTTCCCCCTC
>CAYGNM010000161.1:0-2594 GCA_964351275.1 uncultured Candidatus Peribacteria bacterium
CCTCGATACGTTCAGCGCTTCGCACTGAACTACTCGGCGCAGCGTCGAGTAGCTGCTCGCGGAGCGGGCAGCGTATCGAGACGCTCCTCTTATTAAACATTCTGTCATTCCGAGTAGCTCGTCGTGGAGCGACGAGCGTACGAGGAACTAGCGCACCATCACATTCCCATACCTGTCCCTGTAGTAGATCGGCTGCACCTGCAGCCGTCGCTCGCCGCTGTAGCGGTTGTAGTTCACATAGGTGCCGTCATCCAGGACGCGGTAGGCGTTGCTGTAGTAGCCGGCGTCGAGCACGTTCACGGAGGCCGTGTCGATGCTCTGGTCCGCGCGGACCGTGAGTTTGAGTGGGGTGCCGGTGGACGCATGGGACCGGACGCGGACGCGCATGGTAAATGAGCGGCTGGAACGGGCGGGGATCCGCAGTGCATCCCAGCGGATCACCTCGCCATCCTGGTAACCGCCGTAGGTGGCAGAGTCGAAATCGGTGTTCTCATCGATGTACGCGCGGACTTCCACGGAGCGGATCTGGCTGTCGTCGTTGCGGACGTAGAGCGTGTACGTCAGAAGTTCGCCGAGCGAGACGGGGTTGGGCATGCCGCGAACGCGGACCGAGACGCTGCCCGTGCAATCAATAGTCGCGTTGCCGCAACGCATGCCTGTCTGTTGCTGGCGAACGGGGGTCACGGAGATATTGCGTCGATAGAGTGTGGAACCGCGGTACACGGGGGCCGAGTTCATGTTGTAGCCATAATCGTAGTAACTCCAGTCGGCGCACTCGTTCGATGCGTTCCATCGATTGCACTGGAAGCCGGGGGAACTCCGGTATTGGATCGATGCGTCCCGTGCTGCAGCGAGGGAGGGGAGAGCCAAGCCGATGATGCAGAGGGCCGTCGCGACGGTGCGGAGACTGCGAGTGGATGGACAGAGAATCATATAGATGATGTTATGCTGCACGTATCGCACCTGTCAATCATTCTGTCAATTCATCGCGGAGGGGAAAGCAGGAGTATCATCGGCACGGTTTTTTCCTCTTCTTCCCCCCTTCTCCTATGTCCTGCGGATCTTCCTGCGGCGGCAAGTGTGGCGGCTGCAAAGCCATCGTCGCGATCGTCGCTCTCCTGACCACGGCCACCACCGTCGCGGCCGCTATCGGTGTCTACATGACGCACTACTCCGTCGAGGGATGGATGTTCGGATCGCTCAACGGTTCCGTCGCCATTCTCGCCTTCCTTGTCTCCATCATGTGCTGGCTCAAGCTCGTCAAAAAGATGTGCCCATGTGGAACGAAGGCCATGTGCTCTGGTGGAGCATGTTGTGAGAGCGGATCGTGTAAGTAAACGTGTGAATCACGAATCATGAAGTATGGGGGCGTCGCAAGGCGCCCCTCTTCTTTGCCTTTTCCTGAAGTCATGTTTGCTCTACACTCCCGCGTCTCTTGAATCTATGTCGATAAGGAATATCGCCATCATCGCGCACGTTGACCACGGCAAAACCACGCTCGTGGATGCTCTGCTCAAGCAGGGCGGCGCGTTCGCGGTGCACGAACAGGAGAAAGTGGGGGAGCTGATCATGGATAGCAATGACCAAGAGAAGGAGCGCGGCATCACCATCTATGCGAAGAACTGTTCCATCCAGTACAAGGACTGCCGCATCAATATCGTCGATACGCCCGGTCACGCCGACTTCGGGTCTGAAGTCGAGCGCGTGCTCAGGACTGTCGACTGCGTCCTCCTCGTCGTCGATGCGCAGGAAGGTCCGATGCCGCAGACGAAGTTCGTGCTGAAGAAGTCGCTGGAGCTTGGACTCAAGCCGATCGTCGTGATCAATAAGATCGACAAGCCCGCCGCGCGGTCGATGGAAGTGGTCGACGAGGTGTTCGATCTGTTCGTTGCGCTCAAGGCGAGCGATGCGCAGCTCGATTTCCCGTACATCTACGCTGTCGCGCGCGAGGGCATGGCCAAGCGGAAACTGGAGGATGACTCGAAAGATCTGACGCCGCTCTTCGAGCTGATCATGAGTCATGTGCCCGAAGTCACCCAGCGGCTGGAGGTGCCTTTCCGCATGCAGCCGTGCAGTCTTGGCTACGACAACTACATTGGTCGTCTGGCGATTGGGCGCGTCTACGAAGGTCAGGCAAAAGTCGGAGACAAGGTCTTCATCAAGAAGGCGACGGGCGAGAAGCGCGTCGGCAAGATCACCAAAGTGCTCCTCTACAAAGGACTCAAGCGCATGGAGGCGACCGATGCGATCGCGGGTGACATCGTCACCATCGCCGGCATCCCCGATATCTACGTCGGCGAAACCATCACCACTGACGAGAATGCCGAGCCGCTGCCAGCGCTCCAGATTGACCCGCCGACGATCAGTATGGAATTCCTGGTCAACAATTCACCGTTCGCCGGCAAGGAGGGCGATCTGGTCACCACCCGGCATATCAAAGCGCGGCTGGAGCGCGAGAAGGAGACCAACGTCGGTTTGCACGTGGAGGAAATCCCCAACTCCGATATCTACAAAGTCAGCGGCCGCGGCGAACTGCACCTCTCCGTCCTCATCGAAGATATGCGCCGCGAGGGCTTCGAGCTGCAGGTCTCGCG
>CAYGNM010000162.1:0-2594 GCA_964351275.1 uncultured Candidatus Peribacteria bacterium
GTGCGATGCGCACATCGTCCTCAATGCGACGCTTCAGGGTGCCTATGCCTTCCGCCCGGCGTCCGAGAATCCGCAGCTGGTGAACGCGTCCTCCAGTCTGCAGCTAAAGGAGACCGAAATCGCAGCGCTCCGCACGGCTCTCGAGCAGAGCGGAGGGTCCTTCGAAAAAATGTTTCAAAAGCCTGTCTCGGGGACGGGCTCGGGCTCGGGGACGGATCTACGTATCGCGTGAATCATGAAGCAGGAATCATGAGTGTGCTCCATGATTCATAATTCATAATTCTTGATTCTATGAAGGTTCTCCTCACATCTTCTCTAGGGCTCGTGGTGATGCTAACAGGATGTTCTGTTCCCCAAAATCCCGTGACCGGCTCCGGCTCCGTTCGTGATCTGATGCACACCGCGTCCGGCTACGTTCTCGAAGCTGGCAAACAAGCTGAAGCGGCGATCGAGTATGGGAAGATGGGAATCCAGAAAGGAAAGGAAACGGTGGAAGAAATCCAGAAGCGCGCTGATCAGGTCCAGCAGGGGATTCAGGCGGTCAAAGACGGGAAGGAATTGATTGAGAAGGGGTTGGCGAAGTGAGGTTCTAAAAGGTAGAATTCATCCCATGCGAAAGGACCTCACCATTGTTGATGATAAGAACATGCGCGGCGTACTGGCTCCTGCCGGTGCTATGTCGAAGTCCGTCCTAGAAGATGTCATCGATTTTATAGAACTTTCGGACCGACGGATCGTGCGTGAAACCAAAATGCTCGTTCGGCAGGCAGATCGTGACGGCTCGTGGATTCCATTCTCCCGAAAGAACAAATCAAAGAAAAAGTGATGTTGACGATCATGTTTCACCCGAAGGCGCAGAAAGAATTGGACGCTCTTTCGGTGAGATTTCAGAATCAGATTTCAGGACAGCTATCTGTTCTTGAGAAGCTCGATCATCCTCTTCAGCACCCGCGCGTGATTAAATTGCAGGGTGGCGACGGTCATGATTACCGGCTGCGGGTCGGCGATTATCGAGTGAAGTTCATATTGCGTCGCAAGGATGTCCTTGTGACCCACGTTCATGATCGGAAAGTGGGATATTGAAAAGCAGAATTATGTCTGTTTTCCCGCTTGCACCGCTTCTTTTTCTCAGTACAATTCCCTCACATTCACCGGAGCCTTCCTTGCTGATTGAGACGATCACTGAGGACTGGCCGCCGGTTTTCGCGCGTGCATTCCTCCCTCGTACGAAATCGCTGCTGCGATTTCTACTCGGGATGACAACCCCGCACTGCGTCACTTCTGCATTTCTAACTCCTAATTCCTAACTCCTCGTCCCATGCCCTTCCCCCACCAACAGAAGTCCGCCGCTACCGACTCGTTCGACGCTGTCGCGCTCTCGGTCGCCAGTCCCGAAGACATGCTCGGCTGGTCCCGTGGCGAAGTGACCAAGGCGGAGACGGTTAACTACCGCACCCAGCGCGCAGAGCCCGATGGTCTCTTCTGCGAGCGCATCTTCGGTCCCACCAAGAACTTCCAGTGTTTCTGCGGCAAGTACAAAGGAGTGCGGTACGCCGGCGTCGTCTGTGAAAAATGTGGTGTGGAAGTGACGCGCAGCATCGTCCGCCGCGAGCGCATGGGGCACATCAACCTCGCTGTGCCGGTGACGCACATCTGGTTCCTCCGTTCCTCGCCGTCCCGCATCGGACTCCTGCTCGATCTCCCCATCAAGACGCTTGAACAAATCGTCTACTTTGCCGCGTACATCGTCATCCAGGTGGATGACACGGCGAAGGGCGAAGTCGAAAAGGAAGTCTCCGGTTCCATGGACGCGCGCAAGAATCAGATCAAGCGCGAGTACGAGGATGAGCGCAAACGCATGCAGGAAGCCAAGGCCACGCGTGCCCAGCTCGATGCGCTCGATGCCGAAGCCGCCGACAAGCTCGAGGCGCTCAAGCAGAACCACAAAGATGCGCTCGATGATCTCGAGAACTTGCACACGGGTGCGGTCCTGAGCGAACTCAAATTCCGTGAGATGAACATGAAATTCGGGCACGTCTTCCGCGCCGGCACCGGCGCCGAATCGATCCGCGAGATCGTCGCCATGGTCGACATCGCCACGATGCTCAAAGATCTCCAGAAGGAGCGGGAGCAGAGCAGCGGTCAGAAGCTCAAGAAAGTCATGAAGCGCATCAAGCTCTGCAGCTCGCTCCAGCAGTCGTCCATCAAACCCGAATGGATGATCCTCGCGCGGCTCCCCGTGATCCCGCCCGATCTCCGTCCGATGGTCCAGCTCGACGGCGGCCGCTTTGCTGCGTCTGACCTCAACGATCTGTACCGCCGTGTGATCAACCGCAACAACCGTCTCAAAAAACTGATGAGCATCGGCGCGCCGGAAGTCATCTGCCGCAACGAGAAACGCATGCTCCAGGAAGCCGTCGATACGCTTCTCAATAACAGCGCCCGCGCTGGCAAGACGCTCTTCACCGCAGGGGATCGCCGAAAACTCCGCTCCCTCTCCGACATGCTCAAGGGCAAGCAAGGCCGCTTCCGCCAGAACCTGCTCGGCAAGCGCGTCGACTACTCCGGCCGTTCCGTCATCGTCGTCGGTCCTC
>CAYGNM010000163.1:0-2566 GCA_964351275.1 uncultured Candidatus Peribacteria bacterium
GGGTGGAGTCATCATCTTCCCTCGTCCTGCCGGCTTATCGGGCTGGGTGATCACCAACGTCACGCGGAAGCGGTCATCGGCGGTCAGAGCGCGGAGGTAGGGGACCGCGAAGTGCGATGTGCCGAAAAACCATACGGAATGCGTCTTTGCCATGCGGTCCAGTGTACACTCAGCAGCATGAAGAAGCGCACGGACATGCTCGAATCATCGGTTCGCAAGATCATCGCGCCGATTCTGCGCGACTGTCCGCGAGAGTGCGGCATCGTGACGATCACCGAGATCGACGTCTCTTCCGATCTCACCTACGCGACGATTCTCGTGAGTGCACTTCAGAAGCCAGAGCTCGCAATGGAATTTCTGGATGCTCGTCAGCGCGAACTGCAGAAACGTATGGGGCAGCTCCAGACGCACAAGACACCACAGCTGCGGTTCCGGTTGGATCGAAGAGCGGAGGAGGGGAGCAGGATTGATAAGTTGTTGGGGTAGCGCGTTTTTCAGCGGAGACGCCGACGTCTCCGCTGAAAAAACTGGCGCAGGATGACAACGGTCTTTGACCGAAGTATCCCACAAGAGAGTTCAATGAGTTCGCAAGGTCAGCTCATTGAACTCCGTCTTCACTGGTGCGTACACTTCCGCCCTTTATGATCACGTCGCAGGATCTCACGTCGGCCTTGGACCTCCTCTCCTCGGCCGCGCAAGTGTGCTGTGTGTGCCATCGCAATCCCGATGGCGACGCGATCGGGTCACTGCTCGGCATTGCGCTTCTGCTTGAGCAGCAGTATCCGGAGAAGACGGTCACCATGCACTGTGTGGATGAAGTGCCGCAGATGTTCCACTTCCTCCCCGCAGCATTCCGTGTGGGTCCCGTCCCCGAGCCCGTCCCCGAGCCCGCAGGGACGATTTTCATCTTTCTCGATTGCGGTGAGCCCAAGCTCACCGAACTCCACGAGAGTCATCCGCAGCTCTTCGATGGCACCTACCGTTCCTTGATGTTCGATCACCATCACGGCAATCCCCGCTTCGGCACGGTCAACTTCCTGCTGCCCGAGGCTTGTTCCACGTGTGAGGTCGTCACCCAGTTCGCGGACGCTGCGGGATGGCCGATCGATGGCGATACAGCGACGTGTCTGCTCACGGGCATGTTCACGGATACCGGAGGCCTCCTGCACAGCAATACGACGCCCGTGGTCTATCGCACGGTTGCGCGGCTGATGCGCGCGGGTGGTCGACGTCAGGAAGTCGTCAGTGCGGTCTTTCGTACCGGCAAGATTTCCACACTGCTCCTGTGGGGCCGCGTGCTGGAGAAGATCAGCCTGACGGAAGAAGGCGGCGCGATCTCGGCCGTCACCGAAGGCGATTTCCGCGCGACGGGTGCCGACTACAGCGAACTCACCGGGGCCATCGACTACGTCAATGCCGTGCCGGGCATGCGCTTCTCCTTAATACTCAGCGAGAAGGAAGGAAAGGTGAAAGGGTCACTGCGGACGTTGCGCGATGATGTCGACGTATCCGCGATGGCGGGAAAATTCCAGGGCGGCGGGCATAAAAAAGCGGCGGGCTTCGCGCTCCCGGGAAAGTTGAAGCCGGAGGTCAGGTGGAAGGTAGTGGAGGATGAAAAATCGCCCTCTTGAGGTGTTTTCGGAGACAACATTTCCGGAGGTAGCAAATCACTTTTCCAAAACCTTAGTTTTCAGCAACAGGAAGAGTAGCTTGGACGTTCCATAGGGGTGTGGAACGCCCATTCGTTTCGGAAAAAGAAAACCGCCCTTTGGAGGCGGAATTCAATTACCCAGGTGGGTATCCAAGATTTGACAGTCAAATACAGCATAATGGTCCTTTTCATTGAAGTCAAGAAAAATTGACTACACTTGTCATTGCCGAATTGCGGGGCCTGACTAGGAAGTATCTGAGATTTGACAGTCTTGGATCGGGGTTCGATTCCCCCAGGCTCCACCAATTCGGCGTGAGCATCACTGCAGAATTCTGAGGAAATTACGCTGTGGTTTTTGGTTCCTCGGGGAGCGAAGGAGAAACCGTGGGCGTTGATGTGTCAGGAGGCACCAGATCACTCTGTGCCACCGTCACATCCGGTATCGCCTCCGCAGAGATCCTCGCCTTCTCCCGTCGCGCTCCCGCCGCCAACGCCTGCTGTGCCATCACTTCCTCCGGTCGAGTCGTCACGACTTTTGTTTCCGCATCACTGGCGATGATCTGGATGGCCACGTGCTTGTTTCCGGCGAAGAAGATGCCTTGGCCGACGCCGGAGTTGAGGAGGACTTCCTTCTCGCCATCGGTGAGGTAGAAGAGCTTCTGGAGGTTATCGACCGCGGAGGGCGATTGTTTCAAAAGGACCTGGAGCGATGAGTTGGTGATGATCGGTTTGCCGAACGGCGAGTTCACGAAGTCATCGACGTCCTGCGTGATGGTCGTGATGCCCAGGAAGTACTTGCGCGCGCGCTTCACGATGCCGTAGAGGAACCGCGCGGAGTCCTCGAACTGCATCAGGTTCCACGCTTCGTCGATCACGAGGAAGCGCTTCTTCATTTCGGCGCGGACGATGTTCCAC
>CAYGNM010000164.1:0-2551 GCA_964351275.1 uncultured Candidatus Peribacteria bacterium
TCCATACACAGCGCAGATTTTGCTCAATGGTACAAAAAAAGCGGCCGCTGCCGCGTTCACAGCAGAAACCCGCCTGGGTGGCGGGTTTCTTAGAAGTCAGCCATTGTGTTGGTTGGGAATAATGATGCGCGCCTGGTGACCGAACTGCTGGCCGATGCGGCTCAATTCCTCAACAGCTCGCGGGTCGCTCATGACTTCTGTCGGCAGACCGACGTACTGCTCTGGCCCTCTTGCCTGTGGTGACTCAGTTCCGTTCATGAGAGATGGGGGAAAGAAGTAAAGTGTCTACAGAATACGTACCGCTGCAGCGGTGCATAGGGGCGAGAGGCGATAAACTCCGCACGGTCAAATTTATGGCTTGCAGAAGAAGAAAAATCGACTGCGAAGAAGTCGGGTACAGACAAGGATGCGGTGTTATTACTGTTTCTCGTCCTCATCATCGTCATGCTTGTCCATCATCTTCTTCCCGATAATCGAACCAATCGCCCCGCCGATAATCAGACCGACGATCACGCGCTCCACTATCTTCTTTTTGGGTTTAATCCGGCGACGGAGGAAGGGGATCCACATACGGAGGCATTCTACAGTACCGAAGATCTTCGGTCTCTCTTTTTCTTTCTAAAATGAATCATGAAGTATGAATTATGGATTCCTTTTCGCGTACCATAATTCATACTTCATGATTCAATTCCGATTTCGGGAAACGTCTTCACCTGTCCCAGAACAATCGTCTCAACCTCTTTCAATTTCTCCCGACTTCTTGCCTCCATACAAATCGAAATACAGGGAGAGGTATTACTTTGGCGGATTCCCGCCCAGGCACCCTCACCAAAATCGATACGGACTCCGTCGAGGGTGATCACCGGATATGTTTTTTGGAAGTGCGCCGTGATGGCGGTGATGATCTTTCCCTTCGCGTCGTCGGGACAAAACGGTCGTAATTCGGGGGATTGGTACACACGGGGAAAATGATCCATAAATGCCGATAGCGCGTCCTTCCCAGGACGCGAAATGATCGACAAAATCCTCAGCGCCGCCACCAACGCATCATCAAACCCGTAGTAGTCCTCGGCGCAGAAGAAGTGGCCGGATTGTTCGCCACCGAGCAGAGCGCCGTGTTCGCGCATCGCGTGCTCCACGTAGGAATGGCCGACTTTACACATGATCGGTTTGCCACCCCACTTCTTAATCTCGGTCTCCAGAATGCCGGAGTTGCTCACCGTGAAGATCACGGGCTTGCCCGGGTTGCGACTCAGATGATCTTGGGCGAGAAGCAGGATCGTTTCGTCTGCTGTGCGGATCTTGCCCTGCTCATCCACGAGGCCCAGCCGATCGCCGTCGCCATCGAATGCGAAGCCGAGGTCGGCTTTCGACTTCGTCACTTTCTTCTGCAGATCCTTCAGTGTCGCATGCTTGCTGGGGTCCGCCGCGTGATTCGGGAAGGTGCCGTCCGGTTCGGTGTAGAGCTCAATCACTTCTGCCCCGACCGCACGGAAGATGGTGCAATTCACCGGTCCAGCGATGCCGTTGCCCGCATCGACGACGATGGTGAGGCCTTTTCCGGCGTTCGGGAATTTCTTCGTCAAGACGTCTGTATACGGAGTGACCGCGTCAATCGTCTCCTGCGATCCTGTCCCGGTCATGAAGTCTTCCGTCTCAATTTGTTTTCGAAGTTTCTGCAAATCATCACCACTGAACGCATCGGCATCTCTTGTCTGGAGCTTGAGACCGTTGTCTTCCTTGGGATTATGACTGGCGGTCACATGGATGCCGCCGTCCGCTTTTCTGTTGCATATAGTGAAGTAATTCACCGGGCTCGGCATCGGCCCGATTGTGAGGACGTGGCAGCCTGCGCTCATCAATCCCTCGATCACCGCTTTCTCCAGCTCCGGTCCATGCGTCCGCGCATCGCGGCCCACGATCACTGTGGGATGGTCTTTCTTGTAGAGCCTCCGCAGAACCGTTCCGAACGCCTGCCCGATCTTTTGGCACGCATCAGCGGAGAGCTGAGAATGCGCTTTGCCACGGATGTCGTAGGCTCTAAAGATGTGGGGATCGATCATGCGGGATCAGAATATCAGAAAAGCACCATCCCGCGGTTTCGCGGGATGGTGCTTTGATAGGAGTATCGATCAGTACCTGTTGATGGTTTCCTCGGCTTCTTTAATCGCTGCACCGATAATCTGTTCCGGCGATAAACGCTCAAGCAGACCTTTGGCGGTTCTGCAGCCGTCGTTCATCTTGTTTCTCACCTTAGCCCAGTGTCCATCATCCATTTCGTAGATCATCCCCCGAAACACATCGTGTATTTCTATGTTGTTACGAGCCAAAAAATCTTTTAATGCGTCTGTGCTATCCGGAATGTTGTCGGGATTGCAGACTGATTCCAGAGTCTGTGTGAATTCCTGGAGGTCTGTTGGAATGTTTCTTGCAGCGTCATTGATAGCGGCAATCATTGCACTTTTTTGATCGCCGGTGAGTTGAGCCTTCAGGACGAGTGGGGACGCCGTAATGCCAACGCCGATTCCGACGACGAGAGCGAGGGCTATCC
>CAYGNM010000165.1:0-228 GCA_964351275.1 uncultured Candidatus Peribacteria bacterium
CTCCTCCTGCACAAACCACCCCTTCTCGCCCTTCTTCATCCGGATCAATTTGGGGCCGTCTTTGGTCTCGGCCACGAATTCCTGCGTATCGACGCCAGCTTTCACTAGCGAGATGTCGCTGATCTGTTCCTCCGGCAAAAGGAGCATCACGGCCAGACTGCCATCATCAGCAGTGAGCGCGCCGCGCAGATTGACGGTGAAACGGCCGTCCGCGCCCGTTTTCACGCC
>CAYGNM010000165.1:238-2544 GCA_964351275.1 uncultured Candidatus Peribacteria bacterium
CGCGCCGCGCAGATTGACCGTCGCACGGCCAAGCGTTGCCGCTCCGGCGACGATTAGCAGGCTCAAGAGGACGGCCCAGATCATCGTGTGGGCGTAACGGAAACGGGAGACGAGGGCGAAATCGAGGTGCATGTGTATTTGTCTTAGTATAGCGCAAACAGCAGCCAAATGGTAGTGTCCCGGCCATGCAGCGATTGTGTCTGATTATCATTGATGGATTCGGGGTGGCACCTTCGGGACCGGGCAATGCACGCACGCTCGCGAAGATGCCGACGGTGAAAAAACTGGAACAGACTTGTCCGAATGTGATCATGGCGGCTTCGGGGAATGCCGTCGGTCTTCCCGAGGGCCAGCAGGGTGCGAGTGAGCCGGGACATCTGACGATTGGTGCGGGACGGGTGGTGTGGCAGCCGCTGGAGGAGATCAATCACTCTATCGGGTTAGGGTTAGGGTTAGGGGGCGGCTCGTTCTTCACGAATCCTGTCCTTGTTTCTGCATGCGAGCGCGCCAAGAAAAAGAATGTTCCGCTCCATATGATCGGGCTGTACTCAAGCGGAGGAGTTCATAGTCATCTCAATCACTTCCATGCGGCCCTCAAATTGGCGAAGCAGAAAGGCGTCCAGAAAGTCATCCTGCATTTGTTCGGCGATGGGCGCGATATGCCGGAGCAGCACTTCTGTACAGAGTTTGATCTGCTCAAAGAGGAAGTGAGCAAGCTGCAGCTCGGCACCATTGCGTCACTCGTCGGTCGGTACTTTGCGATGGATCGTGACCGGCAATACAAAGACCGGACGAAAGTTGCCTACGATCTGCTCACACAGGGGACGGGGACGGTCACCAAGGATCTCTGCGCGAGTGTGAAGAAGTATTATCTGGAAGCCAAAGACAAAGAGAAGACCGACTACTACATCCGGCCGCTCAAGACCGAGGAATTCCAGATGATCAAACCGGAGGACGTGGTCCTCTGCATCAACTTCCGCAGCGACCGCATGATCCAGATTGTCCGCGCACTCGAGGCCGAAGACTTCAACGAGTTCCCGCGTCCGGTCCGCGTCAGCGACGTCGTGTGCATGGGCCCGTACAGCGATCATCTTCCCGTCGCGTTTCCTGCGCCTGAAGTGAAGAACACATTCGGTGAAGTCCTCTCCAAAGCAGGCTTGAAGCAACTCCGCGTCGCCGAGACGGACAAATTCGCGCACGTGACCTTCTTCTTCAATGCGCAGAGACACGAGCCATACAAAGGCGAAGACCGGATCATCGTCGAGTCGCCGACGGTCAGCAATTTTGCCGAGTCTCCCGCGATGAGCGCCGACAAACTGACGCAGGAAGTGATCCGCGACGTCACCGCACAGTCACACGACGTCATCATCATGAACTACGCGAACCCCGATCTGGTCGGTCATGGCGGCAAACTCGATGCCGCGATCACGGCGTGTGAATCGGTCGATCGGAACCTGAGCGTGCTGCTCCCTGCACTCGAAAAAAACGGCTACGACTGGGTGATCACGGCCGATCATGGGAATGCGGAGGAGATGTATTACCCGGGGACCAAAACCATCTGCCCCAGTCACACGACGAATCCTGTGCAGACCTTCGTGCATTCGCCGGCCATTAAATCTTCAGCTGACCTCAAAGGACTGACGGGTCTCAAAGACATCGCGCCGTTGTGTCTGAAAATTATTGGGCTGCCGGTGCCGGGGGAGATGAAGTGATAGGTCTACTTCGCCGGTATGGCATTCGCCTGTGCGCGCCGGTCTCTTGCCGACGGCTTCGACGGGTCCTTCAGCTTCGCGACAATGTCGCTGATGCCTTGTTCCAGAGATACGGACGGCTGAAAGCCCAGCATCGTCTGGATTTTGCCGATGTCTGCCAGCTGCGAGCGGACATAATTTTCCCGCACGGGGTTCTCGATGTGATTCGGTGCGATTGTTGTGCCGAGAATGTTGTTGATGACCGTGACGATCTCCAGGAGCGTCGTCGATTTGCCTGTGCCGATATTGAAGACTTGGTTCCCCAGTTTCTTCTCGCTTTCCAAGGCGCGCGTGATGCCCTGTACGACATCCTGAACGTTCGTGAAGTCACGATTTTGCAGTCCGTCGCCGTACACGATGGGCTGCTCGCCGCGCTTCATCCCCCACACGAATTGACTGATGAGGTTTGCGAAAATTCCCTTGTGCTCCTCGTGCGGGCCATAGATCGACATGAAGCGGAACCCTACGACGTCGATGGACGGGTTCATGCGCTGGAAACACACGCTGATGTGCTCCATGGCGATCTTCGTGACGGAGTAGTGGTTCGTGGGGAGC
>CAYGNM010000166.1:0-2493 GCA_964351275.1 uncultured Candidatus Peribacteria bacterium
GACTTCAACAAACACGGTAAGCGTATGAGGAAATTGACATTTCTTTTCCGCAGAGTACGTTCGGCCGTATGTATTCGTATGAAGATAATCGATTTCACGGATGGAGGGAAAGTCTCGGAATCAAAAATAAGAATGAGGGGGAGAGCTCCATCGCAAAACCCTCGACAGGAGAACCGTCGACATCAATACCCAGTTTTCAACCATTGAACGAATGGATGGATGGCGTGGAATTCCCCGACGCTTTTGATGTCCCGTGGACTGGCCCACATCCCGATGACGCGTCGCCGTACTCCCCTCCATCTCCACAATACAAAGAACATATAATCGATGCTCTGCAGTATGCATGTACGACGGAAGTCGAATCATGCAGCAGGAAACTGCGTGATCTGTGGACGCGCGTGACGCAAGGCATCACCGATCATTCGGGATTCCTGTATTCCCTTTGGTACGTAACCACCCTGAAGAAGCTCCGTGGGCTGCGCGATGCCCATCACGGACTGGAAGAAGATCTAAAAAAAGTGGAAGAAGCGGTAAAATCGGAGATTGAATTATGCAATCAGCAGGAATGCATCGATATGAGACCCGACAACGTCCGGGCACGATTTGTGGGGATTCGCGAAGAAATCCTCAAGAAGCTCAGCGAATACGACAAGATTGTCGACGAGGGAGAGTAAAAATACAGAACAGTGTCCTTGATCATTGGGAGGCGTTCGTTAATGATTGGCTCATGCCCATCTACACTGCCCTCCAGGCCTCCGATCCCGCAGTCTTCGCAACCGTCGCCGGCGAAATGCAACGGGAGAAGAACGGCGTGGAGCTGATTGCCTCCGAAAACTACGTCTCGGCATCGGTTCTCGAGGCATTGGGCAGTCCATTCACCAACAAATACTCTGAGGGATATCCAGGGAAGCGCTATTACGGCGGACAGGAATTCACCGATCAGGTGGAATTGCTCGCCATTGATCGCGCGAAGAAGCTGTTCCGCTGCGATCACGCCAATGTACAGCCGTCCTCCGGTGCGGGAGCGAATGTGGCCGCATATTTCGCCTGGATGGAGCCCGGCGACACGATCCTCGGCATGGACTTGAGCCACGGCGGACATCTGACGCACGGCGCACCGGTCAGCCACATGTCGAAGCTCTTCAAGTTCGTCCGGTACAAGATGAAGGACATTGAGACCGGCGAAATCGACTACGACGAAATGCGCGAGGTCGCCAAGCGCGAGAAGCCGAAGATCATCCTGGCCGGATTTTCCGCCTATCCGCGCGAACTGGATTACGCGGCATTCAAGTCCATTGCGGACGAGGTGGGTGCCATCGCCATGGCTGATATGGCGCACATTGCGGGATTGATCGCTGCAGGAGTTCTCAAAAACCCCTTCGACGCTGGTTTCCAGATGATGACCACCACGACGCATAAGACGCTGCGCGGTCCCCGCGGCGCGATGATCATGACCAAAGGGATTGTGGGCAATCCGCTCAAGGCCCCCGAAAAGAAAGTCGAGAACCTGCCCACGCTCGTCGACCGGAGCATTTTCCCCGGGCTCCAGGGTGGCCCACACATGCACCAGACCGCTGCCATCGCTGTTGCGCTTGGCGAAGCCATGCAGCCAGCATTCAAAGTGTATGCGACGCAGATTTTGAAGAACGCCAAATGCATGGCGAAGAAGCTCATGGACAACGGCTGCAGGCTCGTGACCAACGGCACCGATAACCACATGATGGTCGTCGACTGCGTGACCTCGTGGAACTTGCCGGGAAAAGAGGTAGAGGAACTATTCGACCGTGTGGGCATTACGGCTAGCAAGAGCACGATTCCCGATGATCCTCGCCCTCCCTACTCTCCCAGTGGTCTTCGGCTCGGCACACCGGCGATGACCACGCGCGGCCTGAAGGAAGTGGATACAGAGAAACTCGTGGAGTTCATGTTCGCAGCGATTGAGAAGCGAGCAGACGAATCTGCTCTGAAGAAGCTCCATCAGGAAGTCACTGCGTTCTGCACCCAGTTCCCGGTGCCGGGGATAGCGGCTTAAGAGCGCCGTCCCCGAGCCCGAGCCCGGTCCCGATTTTGCCGAATTTGGTATATCCTGAGCCCATGCGTCACTACTACCAAAGCCTCCGTTATTCCCTTGAGGGCCTCCGTCACGCCCTAGTAACAGAGCGCAATCTCCGGCTTTTCGTTGGCCTCTATGCGCTGTCGTTGATCCTCGGCTGCCTCGTTACCATCACGATCCGCGACTGGGAGATGATCATCTTCACCGGCGGCATCTTCCTCTCCGTAGAATTGATCAATACGGCACTGGAACGGTTCACGGATGCGTTTGACGCTCACTCCCAAAGCATTCACTCGTCTGCTATCAAAGCGACCAAGGACATCGCGGCAGGGGCATCGCTCGTCTGTGCGGTTGCCTGGGGAGTAATCCTCTGCATGATCTTCCTGCCGGTAATCGGGACTTTGCACTTTGGTGGAATTGGCGCAGGTAAGTGAAGGCAC
>CAYGNM010000167.1:0-314 GCA_964351275.1 uncultured Candidatus Peribacteria bacterium
TCCACATCATGTTCACCTCACTTCATCCACGGCAGAGCGACGGCAACCGGGAACACCGGCTGATTGGGAATTATGCGATGGGGCCGCAGCCGGGCAATGAACAAGGAATGCCGAGTTATCAAGATCTGGTCTTTCGGAACCAGCAGATGGAGAAGCGACTGGCGCAGTACGACCGATTGATGGTCGAAGGGCTGATCACGCCGCGTGATGCGAACGATCGCACCGCGCTCCAGCAGATGGGCCACATGAACCGCGTTTGGGGAGTCAACTTTGCTATGGGCGCTTCGCCTCCGCTGGCGAACATCAGCAGGAAC
>CAYGNM010000167.1:324-2492 GCA_964351275.1 uncultured Candidatus Peribacteria bacterium
AACGCGCAGCGGTGGAATCAGCAGATGCGGTACCAGCCGTATCAGTGGCCGATGCAACCGTTCTCCGCTCATCAGGGAAATCAACAAAATCAGCAGCCGACTGCCACTCCCGTGAGACAGGGAACCGACGAGGCGATCCCGTACTCGCGGCGATGGGCAAGAGAGCAGAGCCAACGCAATGTGCAGCTGAATGTCGACGTCTCGGGACTCAGCCCGTACGGTCCCGAGATGCGGGTTCCATTGGAGCAGCGACGGCCCCGCGGGCGACGCTATGTGATGCCGCGTGACGTTCCGTACACTCCTCCTGTTGAGCAGCAACGACCACGCGAGCAGCACTATGCGGGTTTCTGGGATGGTGCATGGCACAATACCGAAACGGGCGAAGTGACGCCTGTCGGCGAAGGTTTGCGACTTCTGAATCAGCGGATTCCGTACGAATACCGGGAGAATTTCTACCGTGTGTACCTCGCGTACTCCAACATGCCCGCAAGCTACGCCGAGCGGTCACAGCGGCGAGCAACATTGGGCATCGCCGAGACCATCGGGCGGCTGATCCCACGACTGATCGAGGGGCACACCGAACGGGAGGGGACAGCGCTCCTGGCGGACTTCAATGATCTCTCGGATCGGATCATGCCGCGCTTGCGCTCCAATCATCAGCAGGCATTCATCGATGCCATCCACAACTGTCGGGGGCTGAACCTCACCTACACCGGTTCACGGTGGGTCTTTGGCGAGAGTCCGCGAGCGAGCGGGTCCTCCGGCCGCAGCAATCCGAATTACACGTCGTACACGGGAGCGGGTTCGACCAATCGGCGGACGGGTTCTTCTGGTCGCATGGGGAACAGACCTTCCTCTGGAGCCAGCGGGACGCGGGGGCAGGAGGGGGCGAACAAATCCTCCGATGCAGGACGGAAAACGGATGCCGATAGAAACTCGGAGATGGCGCGCTTGAAGAAACGGGGAGAGGAACTGTCGACGTTGGAGGGAGAGGTGAAAACACTAGAAAGCCAGGGGGAAAAGCGAATACAGGAAATTGCAGATCTAGATAAGAACTTGAGTGAATCGATAGCAAATAGAGACAGAATATTGGAATCTCTCGGAAAATTTCGGACGGAATCCGCTGCATCGTTAGTGCGAAGCGCTGAGGCAGACCAGGCACTGGAAAAAATTCAAAAGAACATTGCGCAACTGCGTATACAACATGACCAAGCCATCGATACCAATCGATTGGACGATGCAAAAAAGGCCATCGCGCAAATAGAAGAACTCAGGCCGTCCATTGTCGCGGCCAAGGCGCAAATCGCCACTGTCAGAACCGAGGTACTGACTGCACGGCAGCAACTCAATGACGCAGAAAAACAGTACAATGAAGCAGTGAGACTTTCTCTGGAGCGCACAGAGCTTCTTACAAAACTTCGGAATCAACAGGCTGAGGACGGAAAAACTATTACCTCAATGAGAAAAAGAGTCACGCAAATGCGGACGGAGCTCAGTTCACGCTGATACAGCAAAACCACCTCGCACGGGGCGAGGTGGTTTTTTGCTGTGGGTGACAATCCTTGTCGTTAGAAACAGTATCTGTAGCCGTAGTTATAGTAATAACTACCGTTCCAACCCCAACCATAATAGGGGTTAAAGTACGTGCTGTTGTTCCATGCTGCCGAGTAATAATATCCAAAGAATCTCGGATACTGATTACAGTAACAGGATGGCAGCTCGTACTCCCCACATGAGCGCCGTACATACGTCTTACAGGTGCGGCGGCATTGGACGTATGTCGGTTCCTCGTCGACGCAATCGCTAGGACAAGAGGTGATCACCTTCCTTGGTGCGTAGGTGTGGTGGACTTCCACCTTTACCTTTTGTCCTTCCTTGATCGCGGCCTCCAATCTTGCAACGTCCTTTTCATGCAAGGTCTTGAGGTCGACGACGTCCGTTCGCAGTCCGGCGATTTCCTTGCCTTGGGCGGTCTGCTTTTCGCCGAGATCCCCGATGGACTTGCGGTCCTCTTTTTGCTTGACGGAAAGGTCGGCGAAGCCGGTTTCAAGAGTGCCAACCCGAAGGAGGGTGGCTTCTTGGATCTTGCGTACATCCTTGATCTCGCCGCGGACCTCTCCAATCGCGGTTTCCAGAACGCCGAACTTCTGATCCGCGTACGCCTTCAT
>CAYGNM010000168.1:0-2488 GCA_964351275.1 uncultured Candidatus Peribacteria bacterium
CTCCATCACCTGCTCCATGCGCATGAGCGGCTGGGCGAGACGATTGCATGTAGTCAGAATATGGGGGTGACGTTGAAAGCGATTCGCAACATTCGTGAAACTATCGACTGTCATTCCGAGTAGCTCGTCGTGGAGCGACGAGCGTATCGAGGAATGGCTAAGCATTAATCCCCGTCACCTCGACCTCCGTGTAATCCTGACGGTGACCACCCACGCGGCGGTAGCGCTTGCGGCGCTTGAATTTCTGGATGCGGATCTTGTCGCCTTGGCCGTGGCTGAGGACTTTCATCTCGATACTTGCTCCACCGACCAACGGGGCGCCGATCGTCACTGCATCGCCGTCCGCGACGAGGAGGACCTGGTCGACCGTCAGCGTCTTGCCGATATCGGCATCACGCAGCGGAACCTTGAGCTTCATGCCCTTTTCCACTTTCTCTTGGAAGCCGGCGATGTCGACGATGGCGAACATGTCCGGGAGAGTCTAGAGAAGTAGTCTCATGGCCGCAAGGGCACTATGGACTCACTTTTAGCAGCCCCATCATCCCATTGCTCAGATGCTCCGCGATGTGGCAGTGGAACATCCAGTCACCGGGATTACTGATGTCGAGCAAGATATCGACCGTGTGTCCCGCGGGGACAAGAACCGTGTCTTTCCAGACAAAATTGTCCGTCTTTACCCCATTGTCCGACAGCACGAGAAAGCGCTGGCCGTGGAAATGGATTGGGTGCTGCATGGGATGCGAAGAGTCCTTCTTGTTGATGATGCGGATCTTCAGCTTGTCGCCAACCTTGGCCGTGTAGACGATTTGATCATTCACCGCGCCCGTTGCCTGATCGATCAGCTTCCATTTCGCCATCGAGTCCATCATGCCCGCGTTCATCATTCCCATAGTGTCCTCCCACTCGATGCCATCTGGTGGAGGACCTCCCATCATCCCTCCCATCTGACCCATGCCTCCCATCATGTTCATGTCGAGCACCAGAGTCTTCCACACCGCCTTGTCGAAGAACGGACGGAACGGATCAACATCGCGAACGACATCGCTGTTTGTTCGAAGAGTCTGGAAGGTCGTACTGGGCTGATAGACTCCGCCATGGATGGTGACGGGGAGAACCGTGACCGGTTGATTAGGTGATCCCGCCACAACGAGCGGTACGGCTTTGGACGGCACCGAGCCGTGATTCACGTCATCATCGAGAAACTCGACATCGACGATCACGCGCTCACTGGGAGCGATCGTGATGGATTTCGCAAACTGCTCCCGCTCGTACCGGCCGTTATCGCCGCCGATGAGCTTCATCTTCCCGCGAGGAGGCGCAACAATCCGGTACGTCCGCGTGTTCGATGCGTTCAGGATGGAGTAGCGGATGATCTCGCCGAGATTCGCCTCCAGTTGTGCGTTTTCCAGACCATTGACGAGGGATACGTTGCCGAACCGTCCCATCATCGTGTGATCGGCATTGTTACGGCCATACGGAACAGCGTCGCCGTTCTCATCGAGAAGCAGATCATTAAGAATCACGGTCTCCTCCCGTTCTACTGGCTCGTAGGCGTCTAAGGATGTTGGCGTCACAAGGATGGCTCCGTAGAGACCCATCGGTTGCTGCAGATCCTCGCGGACATGCGTGTGGTACCAGTACATGCCTTCATCGGGGACTTTGACGGTGTAGGTGAAACTCTTCCCGAGCCCGATCTCCTGCTGTGTCAGACCCACGGCACCGTCATTAGCATTATCGAGCCGCAGGCCGTGCCAGTGAATGCTCGTCGGCAGATCAATGTTGTTCGCGACGTTCACCGTAAAGGTCGACCCCTGCTTCACCCTCAGAAGCGGTCCGGGGATCTGACCGTTGTAGCCGTACATCGCGATGTCCTTGCCGTTGATTTTCTTACGCACGAGAGTTGGATTGAGACTAATGGTTTCGCCATCGCGGACATCCATCTCTTGAAACGCCTTCGCTTCTGGGAGGGCGGCGATGTCCTTTCCCTCACCGGGAAGGAACCCGTCACCCGGGTTTTGACTTCCTTCCATCATGTCATTTCCGTGCATCATTCTGCCGTCATTCATCTGATGAGTGCGAGCGGGAACGCACGCAGTGAGGAGGAGCACGCCGATGAGGAGGAAACTGTTGATCATACAGTATGGGGGAAAGTACAAACGTGAAGAGAGATGCAGCCGTAGAATGTCATGCGCGTATCTATCACGGCTCCTGCCTCAATAAGGAGTCTTCGCAGCTCACCTTGCATTTGAGCGATGGCCTCCGGCTCCTTCCAGAGAATTAGCGACGCGATTCGCAGAAACCACGGACGCACGGGATCCGAAAAGTCACACATGATGAACGTCCCTCCGGGCCTGAGAACTCTGCGGATTTCGCGCAACGCCTGTCGCTTACTATCGAACGGAATGTGATGAAATGCTAGAGTAGAAATAATGCAATGGGCGCTCCTGTCTGCGAGCGGCAGTCGTGACGCTGAGGATTGATGGAAGGT
>CAYGNM010000169.1:0-2472 GCA_964351275.1 uncultured Candidatus Peribacteria bacterium
TCCGTGAGCCGTGGGTGAAGCTCGAGATCGTCTGTCGCGAGAAGGACGTCGGTGCCTGCATGAAGCTGGTGCAGGACCGCCGCGGCATCAACAAGGCCATGGGGTTTCTGGACGCCGACCGCGCGCTGCTCGAATTCGAGATTCCATTGCAGGGCATCGTGCTCGACTTCTTCGATCATCTGAAGTCCGCTTCGTCCGGTTATGCGTCGATGAGCTACGACCACATCGGCTACCGCAACGGAGATTTGGTGAAACTGGATCTGCTGTTGATGGGCGAACCGGCCGACGCGCTCAGCACTGTCGTCCATCGCTCCGAAGCGCACGATGTTGGGTCCGTCATTTGCAAGCAGCTCAAGGAAGTGCTGCCCAAAGCGCAGTTCCCGATTGCGATTCAGGCGGCCATCGGCGGCAAGATCGTCGCGCGCGAGACGGTGCAATCTATGCGGAAGGACGTGACCGGCTACCTGTACGGAGGAGACGTTACCCGGAAGAACAAGCTCCTTGATAAGCAGAAGAAAGGGAAGAAGAGAATGAAGATGATGGGGAAGGTGAACCTCAGTCAAGAGGCTTTTCTTGCGGTCTTGAAACGGTGATCGTGAAGCAGGAATTATGAATTATGAATTATGAATCTTCATTTTCCTCTTCACTCCACCTTTCTCGCCATTCCCCTCGAGGGCCAGTCGAAGAATGCCTTTCAGGAAGCCCAATCCCGGCTGAAGGAGTTTGACGCTATTTTCCGATTTCAGAATCCTGACTCACCACATCTGACGCTCCAATTCTGGAAGGAAGTGATGGAGATTGAGTACTATCAGATTATTCCACAGTCGAAGAAAATAGCGGATTCGTCATCTCCATTCTCATTGAAAGTGCAGGGAGTTTCCACGTTTGGATCACGCGGCGAAGATCGCGTTCTCTATCTTGATGTTCCCTTTAGCGACGAACTTGCGCGTCTGAAGAAGCGCTGCCCATGGCCGAATAGTGAGCCTTTCACGCCGCACATCACACTGGCGTGGATCAAGCATCCGGGTAAGTTTGCGGTCCATAAGAAGAAGATTCTAAAGGTGATCGGGGAGGTGGAGTTTGAGATGAGGGTGGACAGGGTGAGGCTGTATGCGGAGGTGGGGGGAGTGAAGCAGGTGCCTATTCAAGACTTCAATTTTAATTGTAATGATTAGTGATTAATCATTAAGGAAGTCTCCAAGGCGAAACCTTGTAAGTTAGTAATTCGGCCTTTCGACTTTCATTAATGATTTATCATTAATCATTCGTTACTCCTCGTCATCATTCTTTTTGCCAGCATGCTTCGGTAGTTCAATCAAATCCAAAAACGGTTCAAAGACTGTCTGCAGAATGCTCACAGCCAAGCCCTGCAACGACTCAAACGGCGCGGCGCGGCTGCCACCGTCTTTCGATTTGAAGAATTCCTGCAGGATAAAGGTTGCGAGCTGCAGGACGGTGCCGTCGATGCTGTGCTGATCGACCATCAGCTTGCTGAGGATCTTGCGAGCCTCGAGCGCCATGACCATCTGCATCCGCGTGATCCAGGCGATCAAAATGCGGTTGGCATGGGAATCAACCGTCTCACCGGTCACGATCTGTATGTCATCGTCATTGAAGTCGGACGTGGCATCCTTCATCTCTTGCCTGACTTCCTCAAGGTACTCCTTCACCACCGTCCGGCACTCCTCATTGATCAGCGAGAGAACGGCAAGGATAAAGACGGACGGGCAGTCGCGTGCGACGAGGCGGGAGATGAGCACGAACAGGTGTGTGTAGCGGTCGTCCTGGAGAAATTGCAGGATGGTCTTGGCGACGCGCGTGTCACGCTTTTTGCTGCGCTTCTCCTCGCGCTGAATCTGCATCATGGCACCCGCAGCTGCGGCAAACCGTGCTTTTGCTGCCTCGCTCAACTGCTCGGGCGCACCCGATTGACCCTCACCTGGCATGCCGATCTCGAGATTGCCCATTTCGGACATACAGAAATAGTAGCGAAACGGAAGAACCCGAGGAAGGCAATCAATCCATCACCGGTGACTTACTTCGCCATGGCCGGTTCAACAGAGACCACCGTGCAACGCTCGCGGGCTCCGTCGAACTTGGTGCGGCGCTTCTGCGCGAATGCGACGACACCGTCGATGTTGGCATGGATCGTCCAGTCTTTGCCAACGTGCGTGTTCCTGCCCGGGAAGTACCAGTAGCCCTTCTGACGGATCAGAATCTCGCCCGAACGCACAACTTGGCCACCGAAGCGTTTAACGCCTCGGCGCTTCGCTCTACTGTCTCTGCCGTTTGTGGTAGACCCACCAGCCTTTTTATGCGCCATAGCGGAGGTATTTTAGAGACGTTTTTATTGCTTGCAAGAGCAAAAGTCCTGCTTCAGAATCAATTCCTCGACGCGGGGTGGAGCAGCCTGGTAGCTCGCGAGGCTCATAACCTCGAGGTCGTGGGTTCAAATCCCACCCCCGCAACCAT
>CAYGNM010000170.1:0-2426 GCA_964351275.1 uncultured Candidatus Peribacteria bacterium
GTAGTTATCCATCAAGTGCTTCGTCTTGTTGTCGTTCACCGCAATCATCGGGATCTTCAGTGCTCCGTCGCGCGCCATCGCGTGCAGGCGGATGATGCCGGTGGTCGTCTCCTCACATCCTCCCAGAAGCTGCGGCAGAAGGTCCGGGTGCTTTTTGTGAATCTCGGTCACCAGATCGCAGCCGTCATCAATCGTGATGTGCGGCTTGGTCTCGATCACCGCGGTCATGAACCGGTAGTAGTCCTCCTTGTTCTCTCCTTTGTAACCCCACACGAGAACATTCTCCTCCTCGGCCAATGCTGCGGCCACGTCATCCTGCGTACTCAGCGGATTGCAGCCGGTGATCGCCACTTTTGCGCCGCCCGCGACGAGCGTCCGCACCAGGATGCCGGTTTCCTTGGTCACATGGAGCGCCATGCCGATCGTCAGTCCCTTGAACGGTTTCTCTTTCTTGAAACGATCGCGCACCACGAGCAGTGCGCCCATTCGTCGCTCGGCGATTTCGAGATTGAGTTTTCCCTGAGCGGCCAGTGAGGGGTCTTTGACGTAAGACATCGGGAGCGAGAGTAGCAGTGATGCGATCCCCGCCAAAGGCGATTCGAAAATGAATCATGAAGTATGAATTATGAATCATGGAACCACGCTAAACCGCAATTCATGATTCATAATTCTTGATTCACGGTCATGGCAAATCGGGGAGAGTATCCCCGTAAGTCATCCTCGCCCGACTCCACACGTCATTTCGATCCAGGAAGTCCACGAGTGTTCCCTCCTGCTCCACAACAAAGGAGGCGAGAGATGCACCCAGCTGGCCGCATTGCGTGAGTGACCATCCTGCCGAGAGTCCCGTCAAAAATCCCGCGCGCAGAGCATCACCGGCCCCCGTGGGATTCACGACCTTCTCGGGTGTGCACGCCGGGAGGACGATCTTTCCGTCCTTCTTCGAGTGGATCGTCAGACCTTTTTCCCCCTGCGTGATGATCAGGAGGGGATTCACGTTCAGCAATGCATCAACGGACAGCCCGGTTTTTTCCGAGAGCAGGCTCCATTCGTACTCGTTCACGATCACGCCGTTGCTCGTCCGGATGCCGGTTGTCAGTTCATCCTTACTCAGTCCGATGATCAGTTGGCCGGGATCGAACATCCACGGAATCTTCTGCGCCGCCAACCATCGTCCGGCCTCCACCATCAATGCGCCGTTGCGCGGACTCACGATGCCCCAGGCGATGTCTTCCCGATCGTCACGCAGATCTGGCCACGTCCCGTGCGCGTCTGCACCGGGATGAAAAAAGGCGATCTGTCGTTCACTGCTATCCGTTCCAATGATCGCCGTCGCAGTCACATGTTTCTCCAGCGTCTGCACGCGATCGCAAGCAACTCCTCTCTCTTCCAGTAGCGCGAGATATTCCCCGCCGTCCTTCCCCACCGTCCCCACGAGCAGTGGCTCTTGATCGAGCAGCCGGAGATTCCACGAAATATTCGATCCGGTTCCGCCGTGATGCCGCGCGTAGTGTGGACTGAAGAACGAGACCGAGAGCGCATCGAGGTTCGCTCCCGAGATTGCATCCTTAAAAGAGCCGTCGTACTGGAGGAGGATGTCGTAGGCGATCGATCCTGTAACAAGAATTCTCATGTGGGAATATGGTATAGGGAATGGTGGAATGTGGAATACCCCGATTCCATATTCCATATTCAACATTCCATATTCCGCTTCCCATCGCTAGAATGCCCCTATGAAGATAGCAGTTGTTGGTACCGGCTACGTCGGTTTGGTCAGCGCTGCCTGCTTCGCAGAGCTCGGCCATCACGTGACCGGCGTCGATATCGATGCGGCGAAAGTGGAGATGCTGAAAAAGGGAAAGAGTCCCATCTACGAGCCGGGGCTTGAGGAACTGATCGAGAAGGGTCTCGAAACCAAGCACCTCTCATTCACTACTGACCTCGTGGGCGTCCTCCCCTCAGTCCAGATCGTCTTCTCCGCCGTTGCGACGCCACAGGGTGAGAATCATCAGGCGGATCTCCGCGCAGTCTTCACTGTCGCCGAATCGGTCGCGAAGAATATCGATCACGATCTCGTCTTCGTGAACAAGTCGACCGTCCCAGTCGGAACAGGGGAGAAGTGCGAGCAGAAGATTGCAGAGATTCTCAAGAAACGCGGAGTCACGCATCGTATATCCCTCGTCAGCAATCCTGAATTCCTTCGCGAAGGAATGGCAGTCACAGATACCCTGATGCCGGATCGCATCGTCGTGGGTGTGAATAATGATCCACGTGCGCGGAAACTGATGGAGGAGCTCTACCGGCCGATTACGCGCGTCGGTAAACCGATGGTCTTCATGAATCGCGAGAGTGCGGAGATCGTCAAATATGCGAGCAATGCTTTCCTCGCGACCAAGATCAGCTTCATCAACATGCTCACGGAACTC
>CAYGNM010000171.1:0-2409 GCA_964351275.1 uncultured Candidatus Peribacteria bacterium
AAAATGCAAAACCGCTCTCTCATCGTTCCGAAGGGAGCAGATCTTAAAGTGCTCGTAAAGCCAGTGATCAAGACCGACGTTGACGGCGCCGTTTCCGGCACCGGTATCCAGATCTACGTCGTCCGCGATCCGGCTTCGGATAACTCCACGGGCTCCGGTGCGATCCGCGCACGCGGCGACCAGTCGAGCAACACGCTTGCTCTGAACGACGGAGACACCTCGGGTGAAGGCGAAATCTTCATCGGCACCAAGACGGCCACGACGAACAGCAGCATTGTCGGCAGCCGCAACCTGACAGTGCTCTCGAAGATCCAGACCATTGCTAACGCCAACCCCGATGCAAACGGCAGTAGCATCATTGGTGGCCAGGTCAACATCGGCCAGTTCAAGATCTCGGCTGCACCGCACGGCAACTCGAAGAACGGTTTGAACAAAGTCGTTCTCTCTGGCGTGATCTTTAACGTCAACGCTACGAACGTCGCTATGGATACGACCCTCTTTAAGTTCTACAACAAGGGCGTCTCCAATGTGACCCGCACTTGCACGGCGTACAACCCGGCGAACAGCACAGCGATCCAGACCGGTACAACCACGGCTTCCGGTTCCTTCGTTGTCTTCTGCAACCAGCTATCGAACACCTCGGTGTACGCGCCGATCGTGAACACGACCATCGATTCTGGTTCGGATCAGACGTTCGTTCTCCAGGCGCAGATCGTGAACCCGAAGATCAGCTCCACGTCGACGTCCACGCTGCAAGTCAGCCTTGTGAACTTCGACTCGTTGGCTCTCACAGCCTTCGGTGTCGCATCGACACAGAGTCACTTCGACTGGATCGACTCCGACAACTCGACCGTTACTGCCGGCAACAGCACTTCCGCCCGCTTCCTGTGGGTGGAGTACCCGGAGACAACCGTCAAGTCGACGAGTTACCAGGGTTAATCCCTCGTACGATCGTCCGCCTCAGGCGGAGCGATCTACTCGGGACAAGTAAATCTGCTGGGATAGAGTTCCCTTCAGTACGAAAGGCCTCCCCGAAAGGGGAGGCTTTTTCGTGTCCCTCGATACGCTCGCCTGCGGGCGAGCTACTCGGGATGACAACGGCATTTATTTAAAGTGCAGCCTTGCTAGAGTGGCTGTCATCCCGAGTAGCCCGTCGTGGAGCGACGGGCGTAACGAGGGATCATCCCATAATCTTTCTTTTTATTTTAAGGAGAGTTTTAGTCAGAGGACGCAGAGTGATTTCTTGTTCAGCCGGATAAGGCACCACCGTCCCGCCGAACTTCGCCTTGAAGTCGCTCACACCGGACCAGGGATGATCCGGCGACGATTGCGGAATCGTCGGTGAGGGAGGAGTGATCCCAAAGAGGTCATACGAGGAGCATCCTTGGGCCTTGCAATGCTTTATGGCTTCCCACTGCAGTAAATACGGGGCCATAAGTTCCTTCTGAGCGTGCGACGAGGCTCCGTAGTAGTAGACCCCTCCAGAGCCCCAAATCATCCCCAATAGACCGGCAATAGGCCCCTCGATACGCTCGCCTGCGGGACGAGCGGAGACGTCGGCGTCTCCGCTAGGGGTGACAGGGGGGTATGCAAGCAGGAGAAAGCTCCTCGGCAGCAGTTCCAGAAAGCGGCGGTACGTCCGTCCTCCCGACGAACGGAAGCCGTCTCTCTGCATTGTCTCCTCCATCAACTGTGAGAAGGCAGCCACGTCCTTTGACAGTGTCACACGCACACCGTGTTTCTCTGCCAGACGGATGTTGTAGCGCCCCTTCGGCTTCATCTGTGCGAGGAGATCATCTTCGGAGAGAGTGAGATCGAGGATCCGAGTGGCCTCGGGCATGACGAGGCGGCGGGAATATTGAATGTTGAATATGGAATGTGGAATCGAATGTGCAGGAGAAAAGAATAGCGAAATACACCTGGTGCGTTTTGCATCTTGAGAGATGTGCCTCAGAAAAGATTCAATATTCACCATTCCATATTCCATATTCCACAGCGGTCCTCGCGGCACCTCCCACGTACTCAGTCCAAAACTCGTCCGGTCAATCACGACTAGTGCGGAGACGACGATCTTCCCATCCTCTTCTGCGACATAGATCCGGACGTCCCGTCCCAGCCCTTCCTGGTAGATTTTCCACTCCAGCGATTGCCAGAGCGAGCCCTGTGGGTGTGAGCGCACCCAGTCGCCGTAGCGCCGAAAGTCCTCGGATGATGTCAGGATCCGGATGTCCATACGTCCCCAGTATGAATGATGAATCATGAATTATGAATCATGGTCAGCGATCGTTATTCGTGATTCACTATTCATGATTCTTGATTTCTACTCTCTCTTCTATGCCCTACAGTCTCCCCACCCTTCCCTACCCGTACGACGCTTTGGAGCCGCATATCGATGCCAAGACGATGGAA
>CAYGNM010000172.1:0-266 GCA_964351275.1 uncultured Candidatus Peribacteria bacterium
TGTTCAGTCCGGACATGGAGCGTCTTCGCGCCAATGCCGTCGACTATGCGAGGCGATACGACTGGAACCTCATCTTCGGTCAGAGGACCGCTGAGCTATGGCCCGCGTGAGGGGGTCCCCGATCCTGCTGTTCCTGGGCGCGGTCGTGCTGCTCTTGCTCATCGCGGCGCTGAACAATTTTCCGAGGGGTTACATCTTCTCGTACAGCGATTTTTATCAGCTGGTGAACTTCAAGGGAAAGCTCAATTGGTTCGTCGATTCCTATG
>CAYGNM010000172.1:276-2408 GCA_964351275.1 uncultured Candidatus Peribacteria bacterium
GGAGAGGGCGGTCTTAATTTCCTGTATGTCCCGTTCTATTATGGCGGTCTTGGGCTCGTTCAGGAGGTCATCGGGCATAATCTCATGCCGGCGGCGTATTCGTTCGTGTTCCTCCTGGGCAGTTTCTTGTCTTTCCTGCTTGCGACCATCTTCCTCGGGATCCGGACCGATGAAAACAGGACGGAGGTCATTTGCTTCGCGCTCCTCTATGCTTTGAATCCCTATACCGCGATACGGTTCGCCTTGCCGACCCTCTACTTCCTGCCCTATCTCTTCGTGCCGATCCTCTTCGCGACGGCCTACGCCTATTTCATGGAAGAAGGTTTCTTGAACGCACGCTTGCTCTGGTGCGCTGTGGCCATGTTGGCGAGCACATCCTGTTGGGCGGGGCCGCCTTTTTTCGTGGCCTATGCATTGCTGCTTCTGGCGTTTATTCTGCTTGTCTACCTTTATCATCGAGGATACGGTCTGTTGATGTTGGGAGGCAAGCTCGCGTCTTTCTATTTCGTTTTTGTGAGCAGCTTTCTGATGTGTTTCCTCACTTGGCCGGCATTGCTCTTCAACTACAACTCCATGGTCCAGGTCGGGAGGTACCAGGCGGATAATCTGGCATGGATGTATTCGCAGTCATTGACGATCCTCGAAGTCCTGACATTCCGTAATGGAGCCTTTGGGATCAGCAATACCAATGTGTGGCTTTTTCCTGTTTTCCTTATTCTCTGTCTTGGGATATTCTCGTTAGTCATTTACGGTCTTTTTTCTGGCGCGGAGAAGCCGCAGAGAAGACCGCTCGCTATCTTTGGGCTCATGATTCTGCTTGTGACTTTCCTGCTGAACAAAGGACGAGGCCTGCCCTGGGAATTTCCCACCCATACGCTGTTTGCGCGCAACATAGTGCTTTGTTCATTGCGTAGTTTCGATAAAATCCTGCTCTTCTTGCCGTTTTTCCTCTTAATGCCATGTTGCCTCTTCTATTCGAGCGCAAAGCGCCGGATTGTCCCCGTGGCGATGGTGGTCGCCGTGCTCCTGTTGTGTTCTCCATTCATTTTCGGCCAATTCTATGAGAAGCATTTCGCGGTCGATGCGGGCAAAGACTATCAGACGAGCCATTATGCCCCGCTGATCAAGATTCCGCGGGAATATTTCGCGGCGGCCAATCTGACGAATAGAATGGCGGGCGACTTCCGGATGCTGAGTTTACCTTGGTCGTTGAGGAATCCTGACTTGAAAGGATGGATCTTCTCCGAAAAATGGAAGAACTCGGGAGTCAATCCGCTTTCCCAGTATTTTGAGCATCCTCTCATGCAGATGAATGAGCCGAGCGCTTTCAGCGGATGGAATTATGGATCGGAATGGAATGAGCAGCAGCCGGAAGAGTCCCTTTGGTTCATTCCGTTGGCCGGCATGCTCAACGCGAGATATCTGATTTTTCAGAAGGACGTCGCCGCGGAGTTCGTTTTGAAGGCAATGCCGAAATTGGATCTCTATAAGAAAAAAGGGTGGGTCCATCTGGTGTCCTCGAATGAGTATTTCGATCTCCTGGAATTAGGACAGCAGCACTTCCTGCCCCATCTCTATATTCCAGAACGCTTGCTGTTCGTCAAGCGCAGTCCGGAGATTCTGTCGGTGTTGAATGCCGTCCCCGATCGGAAGAAAACAGCAGTGTTCGGGACGGATGAACGGATATCGGCGGGTCTTACGTCAAATGCGGGGCGGATCATCATCGAATACAAAAAGATCAGCCCGGCGAAATATCGGGTCAAATTCCACAAGTTCAGTGGCCCTTTCCCCTTTGTCTTTTCCGAAGCGTTCTACTCTCAGTGGAAGGTCTATCCCGTCCCTTATTCGGGCGCTGCGGCGCTCTCCCTGGATCAGTATCAGGCCCTTCCGGGAAACGACCAGTCCCAGGCGACGGGGGATGAGGTCAGGGCCTTCGTCGATCGGGGCTGGATTTCCGAGCTGGGTCATGGCGATGTCAGAACGCGGACGGTGCTCACTTGGACGGAATCCGGAGAGCCGCATTATGCTGCTGAAAGATTCCGCTTTGATTTCATTTCCAAGGATATCCGCGGGACGATCGAGAATGACAACATCGAGGATGGTCATTTCTACGATACGTGGGCTCGCCATCC
>CAYGNM010000173.1:0-2404 GCA_964351275.1 uncultured Candidatus Peribacteria bacterium
GCCATAAGAAAAGCGACGAATGAGTAAAAGCAGTCTAGCAGCGGAAAAGTCGTGTGCAACGGCATTTAGTCCCTATCTCGAGAGCAGAGCACCGCTCCGATCGTCCATAAGCTGACGCAAACGTTTGATGTACTCCGGTGTGGTACCGCAGCAGCCACCAATGATTGAGACTCCCGCGTCCAGCCAACGCTTGGCAAAATCTGCGTATCGCTCTTCAGGATGCTGACCCTCGAACAACCAACCTTCAGCATCATCGGGATGGCCGTCACCATTGGCATAGACTCCGACGGGCACAGGAGAGATTTTTATCAGCTTCTCTACAGAACTGCTGATGACATCGAGAGGTCGACAGTTCGTGAGAATGGCGAAGGCTCCATTGTCGACGGCCTCATGTACCGCATCTTCAAGAGATTCGCCGCTAAACAGATTCCCGTTCGGATCGCAGAGGAAACTGACCGCGAAGGGAATGCCAGTTTTATGCGCAGCGCGAATCGCGGCGTTTGCCTCCCGTCTGCAATGAAGAGTTTCAAGAAGCAGAAAATCGACTCCAGCCTCGGCAAACCAACCAGCCACTTCATCATGTTCCCGCTCAAGCTCATCATCCGGCGGAACCAAATCCAGTCTGTAGCAGTCTTCGACGGGTGCCATGGATCCGCCGAGATACACATCTCTTTTTCTACTGGCAGTGATAGCGTTGCGGGCAAGATTGCATGCCATGAGCGTTAAAGACTTTGCTGAATCGCGTCGTCCAATCTTCTCAAATGTGCGCGGATTCGTGCGGAACGTATTGGTGGTTATTAGCTCCGCACCGGCATCGATGTAATCCCGATGGATCGCTTCGACCACATCCGGATCCGTTTCGAGTGCCGACGCTGACCACAGTGGTAGAGTCGTCCGGACACCGCGTCGCTGAATTTCGGTACCAACAGCTCCGGCTAGAAGAACGGGCTGCTTCTGCGAAAGCTTCTTGAGTAATGCGGAGAATGCCATAGTCAATTGGGGGAAGTTTCCGGAAGTGTGCCTTCGTAGACGTAAATCCGATGATACAGATCTTGCTTCTTCTGGCGGTGATCCTCTGCTTCCGAAGCACTGAGGCGTGTCGTTGCATTTGCATCAGAGAAGAATTCAAAGTGAATCTTGGTTCGTTTTTCAATTTCCGCAAACGGAGATAGATCTGTATCTGGATGCTGGCGAATTACTTCATGGTGAATAATTCGTGGCTCGAAACCGTTCTTTCTGTGAAGGTAATCGAGAATCGTTGTCCCCGGTCTTCCTCCAAGATTCAGAATAGTCTTTCCTCCTGGAACTAAGAGTGGCGAACGTCGATGCTTCTCGTTCCTAAACTTGCCACTGGCCTGTGCTAAAAACTCATCAAGAAGGTCGAGTTGGTAATCATGCAGATCTGACTGACTGAGATGGAGTTCATCTTCATCGAAGTAATGTGCGGAATTGTCGTCCTTGCTCAGGTCGATATTTGGTGGTCGCTTCACTTGTGGGATGCAGGCAAGAATGTAATGGAATTGGTCATTCTCTCGGGTGAAGGCCGTCAGCAAGCTCTGGTCTCCCCGGATTGCGAGTAGTTTCTGGAATTTCTCCGGTGGAAGCACTCTTTTCAAATTTTCCAATGCCACTTCGGTGACTTTTCCACGCAAGTCCGAGATGACCATCTGGCGCGGATTTCTATCATGAAGAAGAAATGCCGCGTTGGGGCCGATACCTACGCCCACTTCACATACATCTTTCCCGTCTACATCAATTGCAGCTAGTCCATGCTGAAATGCCTTTGTCCATTCATCGGGTGCGAATGCGAAAGGGGGCCGGGAAAATTGGGTGTCTCCCGTGTACTCCGGATGGAAAATCTCTCGATAATCATGTCTGTGAGTAACGTCATGATCGTCAATATGCAGATGAGAAAAAACTGAAGCATGTCCCGGCACCACGAAGTGATTCTCATTTTGAGAATTTACTGTGTGCTCCGGTGTCGATGGAATCTTTTCTGGACTCATGATGGTAAGAAGAAAGTGATACAAAAAACCCCCGCATTCCTGCGAGGGTTGGAGTGCTTGGTCATTAGTTCAGCAACCGCACCCGCCTCGCAGAGGGGACATCATCATCGACATCATTCTGCCGGCGAATGCACCTGGAAAAACCACGCGGTGACTCTAGTCAGTAGAACAAACGGGGTCAAGCGCCAACATCAATAATCTGCACCAACAGCATGAATAAGCCAAAAACCCTTACCCCGTCATCACAGCATCTTCGCCTCCACTCGCATGCCCAGAGCTTTCTCCGCCGCCTTCCTCGCCCGTGCGATCAACTCCGGCTTCATCAGGTACCCCATCTCCGCATCGAGAATCCCGCTCTGCCGGAGACCGAAGAGTTCACCGGGTCCGCGCAATTTGAG
>CAYGNM010000174.1:0-2328 GCA_964351275.1 uncultured Candidatus Peribacteria bacterium
GTATTGGATATCGGTAATTTTTTTCATGTTGGCATTGTTATCAAAGGTCATGGCCGTGACGTTACCGGCGGTCCTGTTGATGACGGACGTTCTGATTGAACGACGACGATGGGAATGGAAAATGCTGATCGACAAAATTCCGTACGCGATCCTCTCGGGTGTCTTTTTGATCATCGCGATGGCGGGAAAGGAACGGATTCTTTCAAATCATTCGACGATCGAAACGGCGCTGATGGCGGCCAAAAGCACAGCCTTTTATCTACAGAAACTTATTCTCCCGACTCACCTTGGCCTCTTCTATCCGTACCGCGGACCGATCAACCTTCTGCAACCGACGTTCCTGCTGTCCACACTCATCATGATTCTGCTGATTGGCGGTGCGGTTTATGCCTTCATCTATAGGAAAAGATGGGTGACCTTCGGGATCGCCTTCTTTTTGATCACGCTCGCGCCCACGTTCATCAACTTCCACAAAGGCGGGGAAATGTACTTCGCTTCGGACCGGTATCCGTATCTGCCGATGATTGGATTGGTGTTTATGATTGCGATGACGTGGATGGGGAACACAGGTGCGGGCGTTCCGCCGGAACGCCCCTACGGCGATCGCGTGTGGTTACGATATGGCGGGATGGGGATTGTCGGGCTTTTGACGATCCTATCGTTTTTCCAAACGAAAATATGGGATTCTCCGTCGACGTTGTTCGGCAATACGCTGCGGCTGTATCCGCAGTCCGTGGCCGCGCGGGCGGCGCTTGCATCGATGGACCGGCAGATGGGCAAGTATGACCATGCGATCAAGCTCCTGCGTGACGGGCTGGCCTACGGAGATAATCTGCAGCTGCGGATGGAACTCGGTGCGGTCTACGCGAAAGTCGGCCGCGTGGACGATGCCGCCGATCAGTTCCATCAGGCGCTAAAGTTAGAACCGGACAATCCTGAACCACTTGTGGGGCTCGGCGTTCTAGATGAGTACAACAAGAAGATTCCCGACGCGATGGAGAAGTATCGGAGAGCTGTGGATCTAGATCCCTCGTACGTCTCGGCACGGAACAAACTCGGGAGTCTGCTGCTTGAGACGGGAAAGATCGCTGAAGCCGAAGAGCAATTCCGCGCAGCACTGGAGTGGAATCCCAATGCGGAGGGCGTCCTCTATAACCTCGCACTGGTACTTGATGAACAGGGGAAGAGAGATGAAGCGCTGGGACTACTGGAGAAAGCACATGCGCTAAGTCCGGATGATCCGCGGATTATGACTGCACTGGGAGAACATTTGTCGGAAAAAGACTCGGTTCGTGCGCGGTAAATTCTCAGGGAAGTGTTGCGGAGAGATCCGAAAATAAGGAGGCGCTATCAACATCCAAGAACTGATTATTCTTGTTAAAGTCTAAAAGCACTATTCAATCAGGAATACCGGGCGGGGACTTTCACATTCGAAGTAATACGCACAGTAAGCACTTCTTTGTTCTTTTCGTTGGGCTCCAATTGGACATTATAAGGCCTATCATTTACTTCTACCCATACGGTAATCGGTTTACTTGTAAGATTTGAAATAAACGTTTTTCCATCTTCCGTTCGCTCTGAATGGAGCGGAACCTTGCCAAGTTCTTCCGGAAATTTCGTCTCCAGTAATCCACGGAGTTGATCAGAAATCTGAACTTGCTTTCCGATGGCAATTGCATCAGAAACGCGCTGGAGCGCAGCCTCATGATGAGGCAATTCGATCTTACTGCGAACAACAGCCTCTGCAGCAGCGATATCGTTTGCTAAAATCTCCGATTCTGTACGCTGACGAGGAGATTCTCCACCATGGCCACCACTCATACTTGAAGAGGGGAAAGTGTGGCTATATTAAATTATTATTTATAATTGTCAAGTGGCCATGCACTGCTTCAGCGGGAGGTGATTCCCCTCACTGATGATTTACAGACGTAATTCTATGGAATAGCGCAGCACATTTTCTCCATCATCCATCGACCGTATGAATGCCTTGGGCCTGTAGCACGGCAGATATTTTTTGGCGTATGGGATTTTTCCTCTCTTCGAAGCCATTGGTATAGAACACAAGCCAATGGCGTTTCCCGGTTTCAAAGTCTGTGTCATAGATAATTCGGATTGCACATGCCCCATCTGATACTGGAGGGTTGGCTTGAACAAACAGAGAATCCTTCTCATTCCATAATTGAATAAATAGCGCTTCTTTTGAGGTAGAAAAATTGCCGGTGGTTTCCAGAAACTCGTTAGCCCACGGAAGGAGTGTGAGACCCTGGTCCTTGAAAAGAATGAGCATTTTTTTAAGTTCATAAAAAGCCTCTTCGCATTCTTGAGAAG
>CAYGNM010000175.1:0-2314 GCA_964351275.1 uncultured Candidatus Peribacteria bacterium
CTTGAGAGAAAGGATGTCGATGCTGTCATCGTTGCAACGCCGCATGTTCTCCTCACGGAGGTTGCGCAGGCCGCACTGGAGCGGGGGAAGCATGTTTTCTGCGAGAAGCCGGGAGGAATTTCGTCCGTCGAAATCCAGAAAGGCGTGGACATCGCGAAGAAGAAAGGCCTTCGGTACCGTGTGAACTTCAATATCCGTCTTCATCCGGCGGTTGCGCTCGCGAAACAGAAAGTGGAGGCAGGCGAGATCGGCGAGCTCATGTTCATGAAGGCGATCTACGGTCACGGGGGTCGCGCAGGCTATGAAGATGAGTGGTACTGCAAGAAGGAAATTTCGGGAGGAGGGGAGCTGCATGACCAGGGGTCGCATCTCCTTGATCTTGCGAACTGGTTTCTCGGTCCTTTCACTTCGCAGGCGACATTCCTTGAGACAGCGTTCATGCCGATTGCCCCGATGGAAGACAATGCGTTCGTGCTTCTCAAGAACAAGCGTGGTCAGATTGCACAGCTGCATGCAAGTTGGACACTCTGGAAGAAGACCTTCCGACTCGAGCTTCACGGTAAGAACGGCTATCTGGTCGTCGATGCTTTGGGAGGTCAGTACGGCATCGAGCGGCTGATCCAGGGCGACCAGAATCGTGATCGGGGAATGCCAAAAGAACAAATCTTCGAATTTCCGTCTGAACCAGGCAAGCCGGATGCTGCACTCAAGAACTCATGGAATGAATTCATCGAATCGATCGAACAGAAGAAAGACATCGGACTGACGGCGAAGGATGCGGTGGAAGTTCTGAAGTTGATCGAAGCTGGGTATGCAGCGACTCTGTAAACATTACGATCGGATTACCTGCTGATGTGATAAGAGTTTTATGTGCGTACCATTCAGATTGATCATGCGCTCGTAGGGTGCGCAGTGGTTATGACCGTGCATTGCGATCAGTCCTTCTCCAATACGATCGCCTGCCATACGCAGGAGAGGAATACCGAGGTCGCTGGCGGCTTTGCCAACCCAGATTTGCATGATTCTATGGAGTGAGATTGATGAATCAATCTTCGAATTTTCTTCAAAAATCTTCTCGAGTCGTTGTGGGTCAGTCAGCAAACGGATGCCAAGATCATCAATCGTCGATCGTACTCGATCGATAGCCGGCAGAAGATCGGGTGTGACAGGAATTTCAATGGGTGCGGGATCAGGCAGTCCATGCACTGCAATGACGTTCGTTTGAGGATTGATTGCTTCGATTGCTTTCTCCATCAGCTTCTTCCGTTCTTCCGTCGATACGTGAAGGAGCGGTCCTTTCGCAAGATTATTATCGGGATGTTCCTGTGCGAGGTCTTCGACAGATCTTTCGCCGATGCCATAGACATCAAGAATTTCTTTCGGGAGAAGGAGAGTACCACCGGGCAGAACATTGCAGAGCAGGACACGTACCTCTGCATTCGTTGTTGGTATTGTGATGGAAAGAACCTGCTCAGAACTGCTTGGAGTCTTGACGTTTGTCGCCAGGTTAGAAAAATTTTCGTAAGGGCGATCACGTCCGCGAAGGTCATGATTGCCTGGAACGAAGAACACTGCATCGAATCTTTGGGAGATATGATCGAGAAATTCTTGGACGAGAGCGGAAGATTCCGATGTTGCATCGGGTACATCGTACACATCACCAGGACAGTAGAAGTGGCGTTCCCCGGTCTCTTCTTTGTCTGCTTCGTCGATAATACGTTGTGCAATTTTTACCGGCGCATTGTCCGGGTTTATGTCCGGTCTTCGGAAATGCCAATCTGAGCCCAAAAAAGATGGTGTTTTTCCTATCTGTACACTTCGAATAAGTGAGATGGATTGCTTCATATTGTTATAATAATGTATTTTTAGTAAAAAGCAAGTTCTCAGTGCGAAATTGACTCCCTGAGCCTCTTTCCATAGACTGCACGGGTGAAAACATCCGACGCCATCGAGACTTTTTTCGCTTCCACTAAGGATATTTGCGATTCCATTTCACGTAAGGAAATCGAGGAGGCGGTCGATATTCTTTTTGAAGCATGGAAAAACGGGAAAACAATCTTCATCATCGGAAACGGCGGATCCGCTTCGACAGCGACACACTTCGCTGCCGATCTCGTCCAGTGCACGCTCTCACCGCACACGAAACGCGTGAAGGCGGTGAGCCTCTTCGACAACGTCCCACTGACGAGCGCGCTCGTGAATGATCGCGGATGGGACAGTGTGTATCTTGAGCAGCTCAAAACATTTGCGGTGAAGGGAGACGTCTGTATCGGTATTAGTGTTCATGGCGGAGCAGGTAAGGACAAGGCAGGAG
>CAYGNM010000176.1:0-2297 GCA_964351275.1 uncultured Candidatus Peribacteria bacterium
CCACTGACAGATTCCGCAAAACTGATGGTGACGGAAATTTCCCGATCATCACCGCGCTCTTCGCGCGGCTGACCACCCCGGCGTGCTCCCCCAAAAAATCCCTCGAAGAGATCGGAGAAGTCCACCCGCTGACCCCCTCCCGCGAATCCCGAAAAATCAAAACCACCAAAACCTCCGCCCGCTCCCGAGCCCGTCCCCGGTCCCGTGCTCCCAAACTGGTCATACATTTGTTTTTTCTTCGGATCATTCAAGGCCTCATACGCTTCGTTGATTTCTTTGAACTTCTCTTCCGCCTTCTTCTCCCCCTTATGTTTGTCCGGATGCCACTCCTTGCTGAGCTTGCGATAGGCTTGTTTGATCTCGTCCGCGGATGCGGCTTTCTTCAGGCCGAGAATGTCGTAGTAGTCGCGGGGCATGAGATGAGAGTAAGAGAATAATAGAGTATTCGGTCGTGGAAGGGGAGATTTTGGCTTCCATTGGGGTGATTCCCATGCTCCATTCTCTCAGAAGAGTTCTTCAGAAAAGAGGATTTTTCTGCTATAATATTGAGAAATGCGCAAACACCCATTCGTCATGATTGTCAGCGGCGCGCTCTGGATCGGAGTCGTGGGAGTCGCGGCAGGATCGCTCCTCACATTGCCCTCCATGGATTCGTTGCAGGCGTTCATCCTCCAGCAGCACAGCAGCACCGGCAACTGGAAAGCCCTGACGCCGGAGGACGTGGGATCCGGCGCAACGATCCCCGCGGGCATGCACACATTCTTCACCATTCCTGCCGATGTCGTAGAGATCAACCGCGAAGTTCTCCTCGGCGGCAGAGGACAAAAGATACGATACTGGGGCTACTGCTTCCCGGACGAAAATGATCACGAAAACCTCCCCCAAAGCGCGGGATTCCCGGGAAAAATTTTCCTCTCAGAAGCCGAGCGCCAGTGGAGACAGGACCAGGAAGCCAAGCAAAACAAATTCTCACCGTTCAAGCTGGCAATCAATCAGAAGAAGACGCAGCTTCATTCCGCATCGGATCTCATCCGGCACCAGATCGACCGCTTCGTCGGCTCTATGACCTGCTACATCATGACGCAGAAAGAATTGCCCATTGGTGTTGATAACGATGACGATGAACTGAACGGAAAACTGGAACAGCAGTACAAAACGGATCCCGAGAATGCCGATACTGATGGCGACGTGCTGGATGACAACGTGGAGATATTTGCGGGAACGAATCCGCTCGAGCGCGATACCGACAGCGACGGACTCATCGACGGCATTGAGGACAAGAACTTCAACGGCCGCATCGACAGCGGAGAAACGGATCCCCGCGGCCGCGATTCCGATCACGACGGGCTTCCAGACGGAATCGGCTACTCCGGCAAAAACCACAAAGTCTGCAAGGACAACAACGGAGCACAGTGTGTGACCGTGGACACCGGCATGCAGATCGGCGAGGACAAGAACTTGAACGGGACCGTCGATGCTGGAGAAACCGACCCCACGAAGATGGATTCCGCGGGCGACGGCGTCCGCGACGATATGCGGTTCTACAAATGCCTCCTGGAGGGAAAGACTGATTGCTGAAAAGAGCTTTTTCCGCTATACTATCCTGATGCGTTCCCATCTCCTCACCATCGTCGCCGTCGCCGGTTTACTGGCACCGCTCACGGGCATTGCGCAGTCCTACATGAGCCCGGAGGATTTTCTGCAGCAGAACGACGAGCAGTTTTTGATTCCGAGCGGCCATCGCGGCGCGCAGTGGCATGCGGACATGAACGCGCAACTCAACCAAGACCGCCACCCCTCGATTGTCCGTGATCCGTGGGATCCCGTGCAGGACGAGGGACTCCCGCCGCCCGTGGCTCTGCAGGAGGACTACAGTGATGTGGAATACATGCCCGAGCCAACGCCGACCTACGGCGGACTCGATCCTATGACCGCACGTCTCCTTGCGAGACTCGCACAGCAGAACAGTCTGCTCAGTTCCACACTACAATCAACGGCCGCCGCGAACGGTGCGCCGCTCGCGGGAACCGGCCCCGCGTCCGTCATCGCTGTGATGGCGATGCTGGCGGCGATGGCGTGGACGCTGAGGAGGGCACGGGTGCTGGAGAGGTTTGTGCGAGAATTCTAATAGCGAAAGGAAAATTCAAACGACACCATCCAAGGTTTCTTTGAAGCTTTTTTAGACCTCACCCCTAGCCCCTCTCCGTCGTCCACGGAGAGGGGGATGTGTATTTTTTGTGGTTGTTCTGTTTTGTTTGTTGTTTCTTTGCACGCAAACAAAACAACATACATCCCCC
>CAYGNM010000177.1:0-2263 GCA_964351275.1 uncultured Candidatus Peribacteria bacterium
AATATAACAATGATCCGGAGGTATTATTAGAAACAAGTGAGGGAACAATTTTAAAATGCACATCACAACACGCAAAAACGTCGATTGCTGGAGAGGCAGCGAGTGAATACCCAACAATCGCCGCTGTAGAAAAGCAGACATCCTTCTCTCTTCCTCTCTCCCCCCTTCTCCACGCACTCCACCTCGTTAATTTCTCTTCTACCCGAACCAGTCTTCGCCCGGTTCTCTCTGGAGTGTTTCTGCGGAGTGAAAAGAATATGGTCATTCTGGTTGCCACAGACAGTTATCGGCTCTCAGAATACAAAATCCCCACATCCGTCGGTGGCAGCGAGATTTCCTGCATCATCCCGACAAAGATTCTTGAGGAGCTGAAGGTGATGCTTTCGGGGAAAAAACCCGAGAAGGAAAAGAAAGCGAAAGACGATCAAAAAGAGAACAAGCCGCCGACGGAAGCTGAAGATGTCCAAGTGATCCTCAGTAAGCAGCAGATCGAACTCCGGTATGGCCACACTCGTCTCCTCTCCCGCCTAATCGATGGGAAGTTCCCGAATTACGAGCAGATTCTCCCCAAAGAAACAGCGACCACCGTCCACTTCTCTGTGCAGGAACTCACAGTCGCAACCAAGCGCATGCATTACTTCGCGAAGGAGGTGAATAACAATCTCACCTTCCACTGCACCAAGGGGCAGACGCGGATCATCACGCCGCAGACGCCGGCGGGCCGTGACGAGGCGTTTATCCAGACGGAGATCACCGGCAAGGATAACAAGATTGCGCTTAGTAGCAGCTACCTGCTGGACTTCCTGGGGCATCTGGATGACGACTCTGTGGTGATGCAGATGACGGACAGCACGCACCCGGCATTATTCATCCTACCGAATGAGAAGAATTACCTGCATTTGATCATGCCGCTGAGGATGCAGGAGGAGTAAAACCTCTGTACAAAGCCGATTTCTGGCTGTAGGATAGTCGCACATCATCGTCATTGATCTTTCTCAGGTGCGAGGCGCGCCTGGGCTTTGGTCGGTGGAATGAAGAACAGCGCTCATCGAACATTCATGCTCCCCTCTCTCCTTCTCGGAAAAGACACTCACCGCGATCTTGCTGCCCTCCTCAAAAAAGAGGGCGATTTGACGATCTCCGGTGCGTCGAACGAGACGGCGAAGGCGCTTTTGACAAGTCACCTCCTGAACTTCCATCCACAGAAAGCTTTCCTCATCACCGGTAACGATGAATCCGCGGAGGGGCTGCTGCACTGGCTGCGGTTTTTTGAACAGCACGCCAATGTCCTGCATCCCGTCGAAGACGCTGAAGGAGTTCTCCATCCCGAACATTTCCAAGCATTCCTGATCGCGATGCAATCAGAGGAGCCGACGGTGTCGCTCTTCACGCGTGCAACATGGGACAAGGAATTTCCGTCTATTGATGAGCTGGAGGAGCGGAAAATCCTGCTCACCATTGGCAAAACCGTCGACTTCACCAAGCTTTTTGAATCACTGATCGAGCGTGGGTACAACCATGGCGACGATCTCTATCTGCATCCGGGCGAATACCGCCGGATTGGCGATACGCTCGATATTTTCCCGATCCAGTCGACACATCCGTATCGGATTCAATTTGATTTCGAGAAAGTGCAGAAGATTCTGGCAGTCGATCCTGACGATCTTTCAAAGACTTTGGATGGCGGGGAGGAGGTCGCCGTGTATCCCGCGACGTTCCAGAGGAGGGCGACGCTGGGGAAACAATTCCCAACAGATACGTTATTGATTCTGGACGATCAGGAAGAGCTCGAAATTCCGTCGATCATCCCGCAGCTTTCCTTTACGGCATTCCCTGAACACGCAAAGCATCACAAGCACCTCCGGTATCTCTCTGTTCTGAAGTTCTACACACTCTCGGATTTTTTGAACGATGTGCGGGATAAATTGACGCAGAAGTGGACGATTCTCGTCGTGACGAAACGCATGGACGAGCTCGAGGGAATCCTCACGGAAGAACATGTTCCGCATGATTCGGGCGGGGCAGGGCACGAAGGGGCGGTCACGATCATCTCTGCGGGAGAGGACGATCTCCTCCCCCACTCCCTCCAGAATCCGGATTTGCAGTGTGCGATGCTCACGGATCGCGAGATTTTCTCGCTGCGGAAAGCGGGGAAACAGCGGAGCATGGCAAAACTCGCGCTCGACTTCATCACGTCCCTCCAGCCGGGCGACTACGTGGTGCACATGGAGCACGGCATCGGGCACTTCGAGGGGATGACGCA
>CAYGNM010000178.1:0-2243 GCA_964351275.1 uncultured Candidatus Peribacteria bacterium
TATTTGCGCTACGCGATGAGCGTCCTCGTCAGCCGCGCGCTGCCCGACGCCCGTGACGGCCTCAAGCCCGTGCACCGGCGGATCCTGTACACGATGCACCGCATGGGACTCAGCGCGGGGGCCAAATTCCGCAAGTCCGCCGCCGTCGTCGGAGACGTGATGGGAAAATTCCATCCGCACGGCGATTCGCCGATTTACGAGGCCATGGCCCGCATGGCGCAGGATTTCTCGATGCGCTATCCGTTGGTCGATGGCCAAGGGAACTTCGGATCCATCGACGGCGACAGCCCGGCGGCGATGCGGTACACGGAGGCCCGGATGATGAAGGTCACCGGCGAGGTGCTTGCGGATATCGAGAAGGAAACGGTGGATTTTTCGCCGAACTACGACGGCTCTCAAAGGGAACCCGTGGTGTTGCCGAGCAAAATCCCCAATCTTCTGCTCAATGGTACCGTCGGCATCGCGGTCGGCATGGCGACGAATATCCCACCCCATAACTTTGGAGAAGTTATCGATGCGACGGTGCATGTCATCGACAATCCCGACGCCACAGTGGAAGACGTGCTGCAGTTCGTCCAGGGGCCGGACTTTCCGACGGGCGGCATCGTGTACGACAAGGAAGCGATCAAGCAGGCGTATCTCACGGGCCGCGGCAGCGTCGTCCTCCGCGGCAAAGCGGAGATCGAAGAAACCGGCAATAACCGCTACCACATCCGCATCAGCGAGATCCCGTACCAAGTGAACAAGAGCGCGATGATCGAGAAGATGGCGCAGCTGGTGAACGACAAGTTCATCCAGGGCATCTCCGACATCCGCGACGAAAGCGACCGCGACGGCATCCGCATCATCATCGAACTCAAGAAGGACGCCTATCCGCAGAAAGTCCTGAACCTGCTCTTCAAGCACACCGATCTTCAGACGAGTTTTGGCTACAACATGATCGCACTCGCCGATGGCATCCAGCCGCGGCTCCTCAACTTGCAGGAATTCCTCCAGATCTTCGTCGATCACCGCCGCGTCGTCGTTCGTCGCCGCATCACCTTTGACCGCGATCGCGCCAAAGAGCGTGCGCATATCCTCGAGGGTCTCAAGATCGCGCTCGATCACATCGATGAAGTCATCAAAGTGATCCGCAAGAGTGACACGAAGGAGATTGCCAAAGCGAACCTGATCGAGCGGTTCGATCTCTCTGAGATCCAGTCCGATGCGATCCTCCAGATGCGCCTGCAGACGCTTGCCGGCCTCGAGCGCAAGAAGATCGAGGATGAGCTGAAAGCGAAGAAGGAATTCATCGCCGAGTGCGAAGCGCTGCTCGCGAGTCAGAAGAAGATGGACGGCAAGATCGTCGAAGAGCTCACCGGCCTCAAGGCCACGTACACCGATGGCCGCCGCACGGCGATCGTTGCGCACGCGGTGGGCGAATTCAGCGCCAAGGACACGATCCCCAACGCCCCAATGATGGTCACACTCACCCGCGCGGGGTACGTGAAGCGTCTTTCTCCGGTCCAGTTCCGTTCGCAGCACCGCGGTGGCAAGGGCATCATCGGCATGACGACCAAGGATGACGACGAAGTGCTCTCGATGGTGCACGTGATGAACCATGACGACATGCTCTTCTTCACCAACACCGGCCGCGTGTTCAAGCTCCCGACGTACGAAGTCCCGCAAGCCGGACGCATCGCGAAGGGCCAGGCCATCGTCAATCTTCTTCAATTACAGCCGGAAGAGCGCATCACGGCGATCCTGAAGGCCGAGCTCAAAGACAAGAAGCACTTGTTCATGACGACGATGAAGGGAACCGTCAAACGGACTGACCTCACCGAATTCGAGAACATCCGTCGCTCCGGACTGATCGCGCAGAAGCTCCCACCCGGCGACGACCTGAAGTGGGTGATCGCAACGAGTGGTAAGGACGAAGTCTACATTCTGACCAAGAAAGGCAAATCCATCCGCTTCCCCGAGGGCGACGTTCGTTCCATGGGACGCGCGGCTGCCGGAGTCCGTGGCATCCACCTGGGCGACGGCGATGAAGTGGTCGAAGCGGCGCTGATCACCGATCCGTCGAAGTCCAAATTGCTCGTGGTGATGGAGAACGGTCTCGGCAAAATGACCTCCGTCGGCGAGTACCGTCTGCAGGGGAGGGGAGGCACGGGTGTGAAAGCGGCCCAGTTGACCCCCAAGACCGGCAACATCGTCGGCGGGCACGTGCTCACCGAAGGTGAAGAGGGTGATCTCCTCTGTAT
>CAYGNM010000179.1:0-2160 GCA_964351275.1 uncultured Candidatus Peribacteria bacterium
TGATAATCCAAGCCGATCTCCCCAATAGCTTTTACTCTAGATGAAGACAGGGCAACTTCAGAAACTCCAAGGAACCCTTCCTTGGCATGATGAGGATGGACTCCGGCAGTACAAAAAATCTGTTCATGTTTTTCAGCTAACCATAGTCCCTTCAGACTTTCTTCGGCAGTATCGCCAATACAGATCATCCGCTCAACTCCGGCGGTCTTCGCTCGGAGGAGAACCGCATCCAGATCATCAGCGAATTGCGGGGCGGCGAGATGGCAATGACTATCAATCACCGTTCTATCCTACAATGCCCGTATGCATTCCGTCAGGAACATCACGAATCGGCTGTCGATAAAGCAGTGGATCGCCGCATCCGCTCTCCTGTTGCTCGCCATTGGCTTTCTTCTCTACGGCCATACACTCTGGTACGAATTCGTCGAACTCGATGATCCCCTGCTCATTCTGGAGAATGCCGCCGTGCAATCCGTCTCGTGGGCACACCTCAAGACGATCTTCACCACGTACGATCCCGAACTCTACATTCCACTGACTTTCCTCAGTTATCAGATCGACATTGCGCTGGGAGGATTGCATCCGTTCTTGATTCACGTCCATAACCTCCTGGAGCACATTCTGAATGCGGGGCTCTTTGGACTCCTCTGCTATCAGTTGATCAGGAACAGAACAACTTCGCTCTTCGCCGCACTCCTCTTCCTCGTCCATCCTCTCCATGTCGAAGCCGTCGTGTGGGCGACGGGGAGGAAAGATCTGCTCTCCACGACGTTCTTCCTGCTCTCGCTGATTGTCTATATTGAATTCATCCGAAGAGCTGATCGACGACTCTACGTGGGAAGTCTCCTAATGTTCCTTCTGGGCCTGCTTGCAAAAGTCACCGTCATCTCCCTCCCAATTATTCTCATCTTGATCGATTGGCTGGAGGAACGACGCATGACGCTCCGCACGCTCCTCCAAAAACTCCCCTTCTTCGTCCTCTCGCTGCTCTTCGGGATCATCGCACTCTTTGGAAAATCCGATGCTCCGGATCTGCCGGTGATCACACGCATTCTCGTTGCCGCGAAATCCTTCATGTTCTCCATCGGCAAACTCTTTGTGCCCATGGGCCTCTCGCCGATGTACGCCTATTCGGGAGAGATTTCGCTCCGCAATCCCGACATTCTTCTCTCACTGATTCTGGTGATCGCCCTCGTCGTAGTCACCTTCCTGATGCGACGACGCTGGAAAATCTTCGCGTTCAGCGTCGCCTTCACGATGGTCACATTCTTCCCCTCCTTTGGAAACCTGATCAAGAACGGCGATTACTATCTGACATCCGATCGCTATTCCTACATCCCATCGATGGGAATCTTTCTGATCGTGATATTTGCTCTGGCGAACAGAATGAACAGAGAAAAAATTCAAGCGAAGAATCCCATGATTTATGATTCATACTTCATGATTCCTACGGCGATGGTCATCCTCCTCATTTTCCTCGGATCCCTCGCGTACAGACAGTCAGTCGTCTGGAGCGATTCAGAGACATTGAGCCGCTACGTCACACAGGTCACGCCCAACGCACGCCTCGGTCACCTCTGGTATGGCAATGCCCTACGCGAAGCGGGGAAGATTGACGAAGCACTCGCGGAATATGGAATTGCCCTCTCATTCAAGGACGACGCGCAGGTCTACTACGACCGCGCACTCGCGTTTGAGGCGACAGGAGACATCTCAAAGGCCACCGCCGACTACGAACAGGCGCTGATAGTGCGGCCGAATTATCCACTCGCGCACATCAATCTGGGACGGCTGCTCTACCAGCAAGGGAAGAAGGAAGAAGCGCGCAGACATTTTGAAACCGCTGCGGAGCAGTCCCCCAATCTCGCCATGCCGCTCTACAATCTTGGCGTTCTGGAAGGCGAGCAGAAACATTTCGAAGCTGCCGTGGAGCTCTACCGCAAAGCGCTCGTCCGCGACCCGGATCTGAGCGACGCGCGCGCCAACCTGGCGATCGCACTACTGGAACTCGGGAAGACCGCGGAAGCAGTGGAGCAACTGAAAGAGACGCTGCGGCGAGATCCGGAGAATGCGACAGCGCGGGGGGTGCTGCAGACGCTGATCGAAAAGGGAGTGGTGAGGGGGGCGTGATTGACTGACAATCTGTTACACTCCCCGTAC
>CAYGNM010000180.1:0-2130 GCA_964351275.1 uncultured Candidatus Peribacteria bacterium
GGATGGATGTGCGGGAGTTCTCGCTGGATTCGTACCTGAAGCGCATCGCTTTCGTGAGTCAGGAGACGCTGCTCCTACACGACAGTCTTCGCAACAACATCACCTACAGTCTGGAGAACGTCTCCGAGCAGGTTCTGCAGACGGCGCTACGACAGGCACGTCTCAGCGATTTCGTGGCTAAATTGCCGCAGGGGCTGGATACGCTCATCGGCGACCGCGGCGTGAAGCTTTCCGGCGGCGAGAAGCAGCGCGTCTCCATCGCGCGCGCTTTCCTAAAGGGGGCGGATATTCTCATCCTCGACGAAGCGACCAGCTCCCTTGATAGCCAGACGGAGAAACTTATTCAGGAAGCGATTGAGGACGCCATCCGCGATCGCACATCCATTGTCATTGCACACCGCCTGAGTACCATCCGCCACGCCGACAAGATCATCGTCCTCCAGGACGGGGAAGTGGCGGAAGAGGGGACATTGGAGGAACTCCTCGATCACAAAGGAACCTTCTTTCACCTGTGGGAAGAGCAGAAGTTCTAAGAAATTGCTTGCGCACACTTTACTGCATCTTGACGCAACGATCTTCGCCGGTGGCGCGGGGGTCCTTCGGATAGTCGCCGGACGACGTTAGCAGACGTGCGGGATCCCGACGGTAATCTTCCTCCCAGGAGACGAGGCTTGGGATGATCAGGAATTGCAGGATATCCCTGAAGCTTGTGCGGGGAGGAACCGCGCGATGAAAATAATTTTGATTGAAGATTGTCGCGTCCCCGGTCTCTGCATCGATGTGTATCGGCCGGAACGGAAGACCGTGCTGTTTCGCGAAAATATCCAGGTCACCCCGGCGTTCTTTCCCGTACTGGCCGAAGTACCCGGCGCGACGGTAGGCCATCGTATCTTTTCGGTCCATGAATTCCGTGGCTCCCAATGCGGCGTTCACCGGAGTGAGATGAATGAACACCTTGTAGATGTTCGGGGGGATGGTGTCGCAGTGCCAGAGCCAGGAAGCGCGATCGGCCTGGTCGGTGGGAAAGGTTCTCCAGACCGTGGTTCCCTTGACGCGGTAGTGACCGCGGAAGATTTGTAAGAGGGCGCGATGCAGTGCCGGTGAGCGCATGGCATCTAGGATGTCCACGCCGAGAACTTGCACGGGGTTGAGGATCTGTGCCTGACCTCCGCCGTGTTCCCGGGGAGGAATGAGCACGCAGGGATCACGACGATCGATTAACTCTCCGATTTTCGCCGAAAGCGCGCGCGCCTTCTCGGCGGGGTACACGCCAGGAATGCGAATCGCGGGTTGCGTCTCGAGCGGCGTGGGCGGCAGATCTAGGGGTCCATGGACTTCCGCGTAGCGCTGTGCGCACTCGCGACCGTAGCGGGCATAGACTTTGTTGTAGCGGTACGCGAGCGTGTTATTGAATCGTTTGTAGTACGGCGAAGAGCGCTGAATCCTCTTCAGAACGGCATCGGCGACTCTATGGAGGGCGGCAAACATCGTTTGTACTATACCATATCGCGCAATTGCCCTCCTTGTCGGGTGATTGTTTCCACGCCACACTGTCACTCTCTATGGTCAGAACCCCCATTCGTGCGATCGTCGGGCGTTTTTCCCCCAGCTTCTCCTATCCCGTGATAGAGGAGGTTCTCATCGAACGCCCCTTCGAGTTCTGCGGCATCCTCTCCGTCGGGGCCGAACCCGTGCTTTTCCATTCTATGCCGTCAGTGCAGCAGGAATGGTTCGCGTCCGGTCAGCTACGCGGGTGCGAGTATCCGGGAACCGACTGGCAGTCGCTCGAACCCCTCGACGAAGAACTCATCGAGCGCATGCGCGGGTGCGAGGCGACCTTCATGGAGATCGTTTCGCGACTGGAATGGAAGAAGAGCATTTCGTATGGCGTGCGCAAGCGCTGGTACCTGCGGCATCTGCGCTTCTGGAACGATTACCTCACCCGCCACCGCATCAATCTGTACCTCTCCGCGTGGGTGCCGCACGAAATCCCCGACATCATCGTGTACGAGCTCTGCAAGTTCCGGCAGATCCCCATCGTCTACTTCGGCGTCACGACCGTTCGCGATACGTCGTTCATCGAGCACGATTGGGAGGAGTCCGCCGTGCAGATCCGCGACCGGTATCAGG
>CAYGNM010000181.1:0-2096 GCA_964351275.1 uncultured Candidatus Peribacteria bacterium
CCATGAAGCCCATGCCTGTGAAGATGATCATGTCGTGGCCATGTGGCGAGAGATACTCGTTGATATGCTCGTACTCACTGAACGCCGGGGAGATCCCGAGTGTGAAGGCATGCGTTTCCTTGGCACCGAGCAGCGCATCGTTCGGGAGACCCGGACACGCGCCGTTGATGAAGATGTACCCGCGCTTGCCGATCTCGCGTCCGAGCTCACGTGCCTTCTCGCGCGCGTGGGCATCTTCCACCTGCGGGCCCGAGGCCGATCCCATAACGCCGATTTTGAGTTTGTGGTGGTGGGCCATGAGACGGGGAGATCATCCTACCGGGACGGTGATTGATTTTAGTTCGACGGGATCTGACCATTATAGCATATTCAGCTTCTGAGAGCCATTACCGTAAATACAGAGCTTTATTCTTATTATGTTCATCATTCGTTTCCGCATAGTGAATCACACCATCATTCCCGTGCAAGTAATACCAGTACGGTGAGTCCTCGGGATGCAGCGCCGCCTTGATGGAAGACAGTCCAGGATTCGCAATGGGGCCCGGCGGCAGCCCGCGATACTTGCGCAAGTTATAAGGGGAATCGACATCCAGATCTTTCGCCGTGATCGCCGCAGACGGCTTCTCCAGAATGTAGCGAACGGTCGCATCCACACCGAGTCCCTGTTTGGCATCCAGACGCTTCCAGAGAATTCCTGCAACGACGGGGCGTTCGTCATCGGTTCTTGTCTCCTCCTCAATCAGCGATGCCATCGTGACGATCTCGTGGAGTGAACGCTTTGCGTCCTTCAGATCCACCGCAAAACCATCGACCACGCGCGTGCGAAACGTCCCGAGCAGCCGCACGAGGAAACTCTTGGGCGTGACTCCTTCGCGCACCACGTAGTATGTATCGGGGAACAGATAGCCTTCCAGGTGACCGCCACGCGGAGCGAGATTTTTGGTAGCAGTCGGCAGGAACGCGAACTCACCAAGATCGCACGTCTGCACGCACGTGACGAACTCCCCGGGCTGCGTAAGCTCCTTTTTCGTCAGCAGTTCATCAATATCTTTGACCGTGTAACCCTCGGGAATCGTAATTTTCACTTCCTCGGAGAAGCCGCGGCGCAGTGCATCAATCACCTCCGGCACGCTCATCGACGGATGCAGAATGAAATCACCCGCCTGGAGCGCGCTCTGGTCACCATGGATCCGCGCATAGAGCGAGAACGCCCGGGCGGAACGGATAACGCCTTTCTCCTCCAGAAGCCCAGCTATGCCGCTAACGGAGAGGCCCTTGGAGATTGTCACGGGTCGACGGGCATCATCTGCGGGATCAACGGGGCGGAGGGAAAAGAAATACCAGCCCGCGAGAGAGAGCGTCGCAACGACGATGAAGATGGCTATTTTTCTCATAAACAAAACATTACACACCCATCCCCATATCCCCCATCAGCGGCTGCATCTTCTCGGCACTGATGATCTGAGCCTTCTTCATCGCGCGATTGAGCGCATCTTTCAACAGAGGTCCGATCTGATCATGCGGAACGTTCGGCGCAATCTCGACGTTCACGATTTCCTGATCCGCCGCAACGATGACTTTCACGCCCTGGGCTTCCGCTTCCACGTGAATGTTCTTCAGCTCTTTCTTCACGCGCTTGGCTTCGCGCTGCATCTTGAACATGTCTTTGGCTTGCTTGAAGGTGACCATAGATAAAGAGTAGCAGGGAAAATCACCGGAGAGAAGTTGCGCTGGATATCATTAAAAAGCCTTCAAGTTGATGCAGACGTGCACTGTGCATGTTACACATCTGTGACAATGCCGTCGTTTCTCGACAGACACCCAAAGCCTCATTCTGCAAATTCTCCCGCTCTGCGAGGATCATCTCACGCTGTGTAAGGAACTGCTCCCAACAATCTTCATCCTGGGGAGTGAGAACATCCATATCCTCAGAAATTTCAACCAATGTTTCACTCAACATGTCGATATCGGTCATCATCGTATGCAGTTTTGCCATGCCAGCAGCCAACGCATTCCCTGCGACCGCATCAATGGAGACCAGCCGACGAAGCTCATCAAGAACGCACCGTCTCTGAAATCCGACGGTGACGTCGGAG
>CAYGNM010000182.1:0-2094 GCA_964351275.1 uncultured Candidatus Peribacteria bacterium
CCCCGAAAAAGACCACCACTCCTTCCGCCTAACTCTTCTCGGCTCTCCTCTACTTATGGGTCAGAAAGTGAACCCCAACGGCTTCCGAATCGGTATCACGCACACGTGGCCGAGCACGTGGTACGCGAAGGGCAGAAAATTCAGTGATCTCCTGATTCAGGATGTGATGATCAAGCGGTACCTCCGTGGCCGTGTGAAGGAATCGGGCATCAGCTCGATCCTCATCGATCGCGGGAAGAAAGTGACGGTCACGATCATTACGAGCAAGCCCGGCATCCTCATCGGCAAGCAGGGCGCTGCCATCGAAGACATGCGCAAGGATCTGGAGAAGCGCTTTGGCGGGTCGTTCCTCGTCGAAGTCCAGGAGCTCCGCAACCCCGATGCCGATGCCGAAGTGATCGCCGAGACCATTCAGGGTCAGATCGAGCGGAGAATGCCGTACCGTCGCGCTGTCAAAATGGCGGTGGAGAAAGCGCGGCAGGCGGGAGCCGAAGGTGTAAAAGTCACTGTCTCGGGTCGTCTCAATGGTGCGGAAATTGCACGCGATGACCTCTTCAAGGATGGCAACGTTCCTCTGCAGACGCTCCGCGCGAATATCCAGCATGCCAAGAGACATGCCATCACCAAGTTCGGTACGATCGGTGTGCAGGTGTGGGTGTACAAGGGGATGGTGTTTAAGAAGATTCAGCAGGTGCAGTCATCGTCTTTACAATCCGCTTCCTAAACGGACGCAGCACCGCTGCGCCCCTACCCCTCTCCCATGTTAGAACCGAAGAAACTAAAGCATCGCAAGCACCACCGTCGTCGCGGAGCCTTCTATGGCAAAGCGACACGCGGCACGCAGCTCGCGTTCGGCTCCATCGGGCTCAAATCCCAAGGCGGCGGCGAGCTGACGGCGCGGCAGATTGAAGCCGCACGGCGTGCGCTCACGCACAAAGCGCAACGTGGCGGGAAAATCTGGATCCGCGTCTTCCCCCACACTCCCGTCACCCGCAAGGCGGCGGAAGTGCCCATGGGCTCGGGAAAGGGATCGGTCGAGTACTACGCGCTTGCGGTCAAACCGGGAATGATGCTTTTCGAAATGGACGGCCTCTCCGAAGATATTGCGCGCGAGGCTCTGCGGCTTGCCGGTCATAAGTTGCCATTTAAGACGAAGATTGTTGTCCGGCTTAGGGCGTGATCTTCCCGCGGCCACGAAGGGCCGCGGCTACCTTCTACTATCGTATGTCATCCGTCACCACCATCACCGAAATGAGAACAATGCAGATCGCTGATCTGCAGAAGGAGCTCCGCACCCAGCGGACGCACGTGCAGAAGATGCGCCTGCAGATCACGATGAATACGGAGAAAGACACCGGGAAGTATCGTCGGGAGAAGAAGCAATTGGCCAGAATGATGATGGTGCTGGGGGAAAAGACGACCACTCGCTCCGCCTTGGGGCAGGCTCCGGAAATAAAGGCCACAAAGGTGACAAAGGAGAAATTGATCCAGAAGCCAAAAACCTCTAAAGTAGCTGCCCGCAAAAAGTAATTCCCTCCCTCGGCTTGCAAAGCCGAGTAACTCTCTTCCTTCTCATGAGAACCAAAGTAGGCACCATCACGAGCGCGAAAATGACTGATACCGTCACGGTGACGGTCCACCGGTCGGTGTTCCATCCGCTCTACCGGAAGCGGTACCGCGTCAGCAAAAAATTCCTGGCGGATACCAAGGGCGTGACGGATCTCGGTATCGGTGACACGGTAGAAATCACCGAGTGTCGTCCATTGAGCAAGCGCAAGTGTTTCAAGATCTCGACCGTGATCAAGAGGGCGCCGCGCGTCAGTGACGTTGCAGAGGAAGGCGCGATTGAGGGAGTCATGCGCAAGAGAAAGACCACAGAAGAAAAAGAAGCAGAATCCTCTTCCGTCGTCCAATCATGATCCAGCAGCAATCCATGCTCACGGTGGCGGATAATACGGGCGGCAAGATCGCCATGTGCATCCGCGTGCTCGGCGACAGCAAGAGACGCTACGCGCGCATCGGCGACGTGATAATTGTGGTCATCAAAGAGGCGGCTCCACGCGGCACTGTCCGCGAGAAGACGGTCGAAACGGC
>CAYGNM010000183.1:0-2058 GCA_964351275.1 uncultured Candidatus Peribacteria bacterium
GCCTCCAGCACGATGAAGAAGTACGTGTACTGGGCGAAGCCGTAGAATTCGAGCGATACGCGTTTTCCCGTGAAGGTGTTGCGCATGTTCACGAGCAGCTCCTGGAATTTCGATTCCAGTTTCTTGGCCCCCTCATCGCCCTGGGGGATCACGATATGCATGTAGCGAAGGGCGGCTGCCATACCCGGTATTGTGCCGGAAATTGGCTTTGAGTAAACGGAAAATTCAGTATGCGGCCTTCAAAGACCTCACCCCTAACCCCTCGGAGCTTGTCCTGAGCGAGACGAAGGGTCGTCCGCGGAGAGGGGGATGTTTTTGTTTGTTTTGCGATGAGGTCAGTAGACCGCTTTCAGGTAGCAGGTTTCACAATAGACGATCTCCGGTCTTTCCGGACTGAACGACGTCTCCATCTCCTGTCCGCATTTCATGCAGGGGCGCTTCCAGAGTTTGTAGAGATTCAGCAATTCTCTGCGACGTTGCATGCGGACATCGGGATGATGGCGGGGGAGGGGGACATGCAGCTGTCGGTAGTACTGGAGCTCCTGCGGAATGATTTTATATTTTCGCCCAGTCTTCTGACAGAAAAGGATCTTCTGCGTGATGTCTTCAGCGACCTGATCAATGCCGTCTGGCAGTTCCTGCCGGTGTTCGAGGCCTTCCTGATCAATATCCGGCGGATCCGTCCACACCCAGCCGCGGGCAAGCACTTCCTCTTTTGTCAGTGGAAAGTAATTCATCGCAACCGATTCACTGTACGACAGGGGAGTAATGGAGAGTGGAAAGAATTCTCCCCATTCCCCGGACTTCTTCATGTGGTCGGTGATTTGCCGGACAAGCGCTTCGTACTCTTCTTTGGAGTACTGCTCATTCAAGACACAGTAGCGTTTTCTGCGCAGTCCCGTGCATCCGAAGCAGTCGCGGCACGAATAGCAGTCGATACAGTAGGTCAGGTCCGAACAGAGTCGGCATTGTGCGCACATCCGCATGAAGTAATTGCCGCCGCCGAGGCTCGTGCAATGGAAAAGCAGTTCGCCGATCCCACCGCGCGTGAGTTCCATGGAACTGATGCATTTCTCACTGGGCGTGAGCTCCCAGCAGTAGCGATTGCCGACGCTGTTGAAGCAGTTGTAGCACTCGAAGCACTGCGACGAATTGAACAGCTGATCTCCTCGGCACTCCTCGCAGTTGACCATCGATAAGTTCGGCCAAATCGCGTTGCGACCGATGCCTTCCCACTTCTTCAGGTTCTGCTGCAATGTCGACCACTTTCCATCGATGATCGAGGCTTTGATCTTCAGAAATTCCTCCTTGGAGACCGGCTTGTTCCAGATGTGGTAGGACTTGCTCCGGAGATTCCAGCAGAAAATGCAATCGCTGCATCCGCGGCAGTCGAAACAGAAGTGACTATCGCGCGTCAGGAAGCAGCGAAAGAGGAAGGTGGAGAGATGGCAGTCCCTGCACTGCGCACATTCCCACAATTGGCTGCTCTTCTGGCAGCGCAGACAGTCGATGCAATCGCGGGCGTAGCCCGTGATCGATTCGGAGTAGTAGACGTCCTCTGACCGGTGAATGCTGCGTGAGTAGTAGGCGTTCTTCGCATTGCCCGCGCTGTAAGTGTATTCACAATTTTCACAATTCTCGTTGGTATTTGCCATCTTTGGCACGCGAAAGAAGAGTTCCCGGAATTGGGAGAAGAATGCCTGTCCAAAATCAAAAGATTTCCCGAATGCGATGCCATCCCAACGGTCGCTCCACCATTCGTCGATGGCGTAGACCGGGAACGGCTTCTTTTCGCTATAGATCGAAATCACCGGCTTGCCGGTCAGGCTGGATTTCCGTCGATGTAGAATCAACTGCGCCGAAAACATGCCTCGGTGCTGATGGCGGCAGTCGGAGCAAATCTGCGGATCCCACTCCACATCAAACTTCTTGGCCATCTCGCGGTCGGCATCGAGGATCTCGAAGGGGGCGCGGCACCAGGGGTTGGCGCAGGTCTTTTGCATGGCAAAAGTATACCTCTAATGCCCTCATCCCTAGCCCTTCTCCGTCGTCCACGGA
>CAYGNM010000184.1:0-345 GCA_964351275.1 uncultured Candidatus Peribacteria bacterium
GGTCACTGTGGAAATTCCGGCGAAGCTGAGTCGGGAGGAGAGGAGGCTTCTCGAAGAGTGGAAGAAATTAAAAATTGATAATTGAAAATGGAGAATGCCTCTCCGTTTTCTCCGCCATACCTTTTTCGCAGAGTCCCTCTACTCGAAATTATTCTCAATTCTCCATTCTTCATTCTCAATTCAGATGTCGAGGTTCTCCAACCCATCATCCTTCGCCATCACCGGCGAGAGCTCTTCGCTCGATTCCGCTTTTGCGGTCGGCACATGGCCCTTCTCATTCTTCAATTTCAGAACGATCTGGCGGTAATCCCCTTCTCCCACGCTCTCGGTCATCAGGTCGCTCAT
>CAYGNM010000184.1:355-2044 GCA_964351275.1 uncultured Candidatus Peribacteria bacterium
GTGCACGATGCGGCGGAAGTACGGCGACATCGGTGCGAGGGCGATGCGGGAACCTGTGCGTCTCACGAAGTCGGCCTTTTGGTTGGCGATGGTGCGAACTTTGTCTTCCTGCATGCGGCGGTAGCCGTCCACATCCACCACGATGAACGGGCTCTTCTCCAGACGCTCCTTCGCGCGGACGATCGACTTCACCAAGTGCTGCAGTCCGTTGAGCGTTTCCCCATGCCATCCGATGATGCGGCTCGCAGCATTGCTCACGATGTCCACGCGTGTGATGCCACCCTCTTCCTCGGTCACGTTGATCGCATCGAAGGGGAGCGAGAGGAATTTGAGGAGGGAGCCGAGGGTGTCCTGGATGAAGGGCTTGTCCATGTCCGAACGGGAATGTGGCTGGAGAATAGCATACGAATGTACAGCGCATGATGGATTTTATGCAGCCTGCTGGTCATTTGAGAGTGTACGGGGTGAGAAATCCGCTTCGCTCACCAGTAGGCCAAACTCGTTAGACTTCACGGAGTTCCACTGGAAAATATCTCTCCCCTTCCCCTGTGCCCATCGCTGCATCTTGGAATTGATGGTTTGAAATTCATATTTCACGACTACCTGTGTTCTGTCCGCCAGTTGTTGCAGAAGGTCGCGAGCTGCGGCATAGATGGATGTTGTCTCATCCTGAATACGTCTGGTGGTATTGGTGGAGATGTGCGTCTTGGCAGTAAAACCATTGCCGTAGTCAGTTACCCACATGATTAAGTTTTTGGAGCCGCAACGCAGTGCCCATTCGAGTTGAAACTTATCCGTGGGCACTTCGATGACTTCCACGGGTGCCGTGGAATTTGCCTGATACTGGGGTTCTGCAATCATGGAACGCGGAAATTTACCGTGCCAATAATAAAAAACAAGAGAAAAAAGCCCCCGTACTCACGGAGGCTTCTTCTTCAAAATGCGAGTTCAAATTATCGAACCGCATCCTTCAATGTCTTTCCGGCCTTGAACGAAGGAACCTTCATCGCGGGGATGGAGATTCTCTGCGTCGGGTTGCGGGGGTTGACGCCCATCCGCGCGGCGCGGTGGCTGAGCTTGAAGGTGCCGAAGCCGGTGATGGTCACCGGTGTGCCCTTCTTCAAATTTTTCACGACAATGTTGATGACGGCCTGGAGGGCGTCAGCAGCTGCGCGCTTCGTGATACCAGCGGCGTCCGCAATCGCGGCGATCAAGTCCTGCTTGGACATAGAAAGGATGGGGAAAGGAGGTAGATGCGGCGAAGTCTACCCCTGCTTTCCGCTTGTGCAAGCCATCTATGTCGTGTTTTCCGCTTGCACAAGAGGAAATGCATGGGAACGGCTCATGGAAGCCGAAATTTGTGAGCACGAAAGGTGCTCGTTTTTGTTGTCGGTGATGCAACAGGAATCAGATCAGTTGTCTGTCAATGCACGAGCCCCATGCCATCCGATCATTTTTCGGGGTGGGATTCAGCTCGGCTGTGAGCGGAAATCTACGCGTCCAAAATGTTTTCTGTTTTGACAGTCCGCATCTCTCCTCTCTAGGCTTGCCACTCAGTCGGGCCGTCGTCGCTCGTGATTACTTCACTCATGCCGAAACACTTAGTCATCGTCGAAAGTCCGGCCAAGGCCAAGACCATCAAGAAGTTTTTGGGGAAGGACTACGCCGTCGAGGCGAGCATGGGCCATG
>CAYGNM010000185.1:0-2037 GCA_964351275.1 uncultured Candidatus Peribacteria bacterium
CGCCGAGCCACATCAGGAAGAGGGATCCGGCGGTCACGAAGAGCATCGGAAAGAGCACGCCCGGCCAGGAGAGATCGACAATATTGACCCCGCCCTGACCCAGCAGGACGAGGAACCCGTAGCTCTGGAGGAAGCCAAGCGGGAGGGTGAGCCAGCGCGTGTAGCGGTTGAGTTCCTGCTGACCCTGCGCGCCTTCTTTGCTGAGCGCTTCGAGTTTGGGGAAGATCACGGTGCACAGCTGCACGATGATCGATGCGTTGATGTACGGGCTGAGGCCGAGCAGCACCACGGAGAAGTTATCGAGACCGCCGCCGGTGAGCGCGGCGAAGACGCCCAGCGCTCCGCCACCGGATCCCTTCATATCGAGGTACTGCTTAAGTGCGAACGGATCAGCGCCCGGCACCGCGATATGAGCAGCAACGCGATAGAGGAACAGCAGAAAAATCGTGACGAGGATGCGTTTGCGCAGATCGTCGGAACGCCACAATTGCTGGAGGTAGGTGAGAACAGCCATGGTCTACTTTTGAATGATGGTGATGGAGCCGCCAGCTTTCTCAATCGCGGTCTTTGCAGACGCCGATGCTGCGTGCACGGAAAGCGCGAACTTCTTGCTGACGGTTCCGCGCGAGAGCAGTTTGACGGGGTTGCGGGTTCGGAGGAGTCGCTTCTCCCGGAGTGCGGCGATGTCGTATGTGCCGGCCTCGAGTGCTTCTTCCAATGTATCAAGATTGAGCGGCTCGAAATCGACACGACGCGGATGCGTGAAGCCGCCCATCTTCGGCTGGCGACGGATCAGCGGAACCTGGCCTCCTTCGAAACCGAATCTCCGGCCTTTGCCAACGCGGGACTGCTGGCCTTTGGTGCCGCGACCGGCGGTGGTGCCGCCTTTGCCGCTATTGCCGCGCGCGACGCGCTTGCGGCTGGGTCGGGAACCGGGATTGGGACGGAGAGTGTGGAGCATGGGAAAAGGGTGGAAGGGACGTCTTCCCGAGGGCGGTAGTCTAGGGGAGGGCTTCGGGAAGGTCAAACCTCTGATTACATGACCAATCTTCGTGATTTCACCCCTTCTCCCCGCGGGAGAAGGTGCCGGCGTCGCGCCGGCGGATGAGGGGCGGGGCAGCCGGATGAGGGCAGAAAAGGAGGGAGAAGGTGGCGCAGCAGCACCGGATGAGGTGCAAAAGAAGGGATAGAATAAGCATATGAGAACCACCCTCGCTATTCTCTCCATCGTGATCCTGAGTCTCGCCGCCATAGCCGCTGTGCATTTTAACGCCCAACTGACCCCGTATTTGGTGATCCTAAAACCCCCATCGGAGATCCACAGCAGCTCGGTCTCCTCATCAAAAAAGTCATCCTCAGTATCATCAGTAAAGAAACTCCCGGCATCGTCCACAAAGGCAGTAACGTCATCGTCCATCCGATCATCCTCAACGATTTCCGTTCTTCAGAAATTCCGTCAGGAGGTTCTAGACCTGGTGAATGTCGAACGGAAGAAGCGCGGGCTTTCTCCCTTCACCCGCAATCCCCTCCTCGAAAAATCCGCCCAAAGCCACGCCGATGATATGACAAAGAGGAATTACTTTTCTCATACATCTCTGGAAGGCACCACGCCCGAAGACCGCATTCGCGCCACCGGCTATCTCACAAAGCCATGCACCAACTGCTCCGTCAGTTTTGCGTACGGCGAAAACATCGCCAAAGGTCAGCGCGATGCCAAAGAAGTGATGACCGACTGGATGAACTCCCCCGTCCACCGCTCGAACATCCTCCAACGCGACTTCAAGGAATTCGGGTTGGGCTATTCCAACGGACTATGGGTGCAGAATTTTGGGGGGATCACGGTGAAGTAATTCCTCGTTACGCTCCCGGCTCCACCGGGAGCTACTCGGAATGACAGTTGTATTTTTATAACAAAGCGCCTCGATACGTTCAGCGCTCCGCACTGAACTACTCGGCGCAGCGTCGAGTAGCTGCTCGTGGAACGAGCAGCGTATCGAGACGCACTTCCTTTAAAAACATTCTGTCATTCCGAGTAGC
>CAYGNM010000186.1:0-2018 GCA_964351275.1 uncultured Candidatus Peribacteria bacterium
AGCCGAGCCGCAGCATCTTCACTTCTACCTGCTTGCTGTGCGAGCGCTGCTTCCGCTCCTTCTTCTGGAGCTGATAGAGGAAGTGTCCAAACTCTCCGATCTTCACCACGGGCGGCACCGCTTTTGGCGAGACTTCGATCAGGTCGTATCCCAGAGCGCGCGCTTCCTCCAACGCGGCGTTGCGCGTGAGTGTCCGCGTGGTGCCGTCATCGGCGACAAGCATCACTTCGGGTGCCAGGATTTGCTCGTTGATGCGCGGACGGCGCTCGAGCTGGCGGACGGGGCGTTGGAACTTGTGACGTTGGCGCAGAGCTATTAGGGGAAAGAGACATCATGGTAGGAGAAGTTCTTGGTTCTAAGCAAGGGACGCGATTCGTTCATTTGATGCCCTCACCCCTAACCCCTCCCCGCCATTCGCGGGGAGGGGGATGTACGTTGTTTTTGTTTGTGCGAAAAGAAAAAACAAACAAAACAGAACAACCACAAAAAACAAACATCCCCTTCTCCGTGGACGACGGAGAAGGGCTAGGGATGAGGTCAGCGAGTCCGCGCATACGCCTTCACCGTCAGCTCCACCCTCTCCCACCCATCCGGCACTTCCTCCAGCGACTCCTTCTCTATCGTCATGAATTGCACCGGCCAGAGTTTCTGCCCCGCGAGGGCGCGTCCCAGATCTCCCTTCAGGAACTCCTGAACCTTTGGCAGACTCGAATGATCGAGGAGTGATTTGAATGCGCTCAAAAATTCCTCCGAGGACATTGCCTGCTTGAGCCGTGCTTCGGGAATCGTCGGATCGTTCACATAGCTCTGCAGATCGGTCGAGAGGAATTGTTCCACGGGGACGATGCCTGCGTAGTTCTGGCTTTCGGTGAGACTAAAGAGCGTCTTGATGTCATTTGGGGAGAGGACGTCGCCGACGGTGAGCAGGCCGGAGAGATTCAGAATGTCGAGAAGCTGCGCCCGCCCCTCGGGCTTCAATGTCGCGGAGAAGTGCAGCGTCCGTGCCTGGAGTGGCAGAGTTCCAGCATTTGCATCAGCGGCCATCGCGGCCTCAGGATCACCAACATGAATGGGAGACATCTCTTTGAGGAGCTTGCGGTGCTCCAGGAAGGTTCGTGACGATTCCAGAAAAGCGAGGAGTCGCTTGAGGTCATCATTCTGTGGGAGGACGTACACGTGCAATTTCTCTTCTGTGGAATCCGTGCGGAGACTCGCTTCGAGCGCACTCAGTTCCATTTGCTGCGAGAGCAGACTGACGCGGCGCTCAAGCGGCGGAATCTCTGCGGCAAGCGGCAGCGCATACTCCCGGACGTCCTTGAGCGCACGGAAGTGCCCCTGGAGCAGCAGCACCGAAAGTCCCAGGAGGAGACTCCCTCCCGCGAGTGCGCCGACCCCGCACCAGCCCCTCGCCCGGTTCGGGGCGATGCGGGGCAAGTGGTCAGCCGTCTTGAATAGAGTGGCAAAGTTCATTGCAACGTTAGGGTGATGATGAATGGCGAGCGGAATCCGTTGACCGGATCTTCCTCCCGCGTGAATGCGGGGGTCGTCGCGGTGGCGACGAAGGGGAGCGATGTGAGCGACTGCGCAAACTCCGCAAGTACAGTCATGCTGCGTGTGCCGACGTTCTGGATTGCTCCGCGGATCTTCAAGATCTTCTCCGCCGGATCATAGGTCAATTCGCTCCACTGCACGGTGTCCGCTTTCCCCGTGATCGCCGTCGCATGATCCGTCAGCTGTCTCTTCAGATCATCCAGCGACACGCGATCGCGCCGGTCTTGCTTGAGCATTTCATATTGAGGGTCGTGCACCGCGAGCACGAGCTGCCGTCGTCCCTCTTCCTTTGTGGCGATCTCTGCGGTCAGTTCCGCTTTGTATGCGCGTGTCTGTGCGGGATTTCGAAGTTCTCCTCCCACGTCGATGCGTGTGTAGCGCGGGAGCAGGAACATCCACGAGACCGTCATCAGCCCTGCGAGGACCAAGCTGAACAGGAAAAAGGGCGATGCGATACGCGACAGAAT
>CAYGNM010000187.1:0-2004 GCA_964351275.1 uncultured Candidatus Peribacteria bacterium
GATTATCTACGTTTGTCATGCGTAGAAGGTATGTATCAAGAAACGGCGTCTCTCCATCCACGAATCGCTTCGTCGGAAGAACCATGTATTCGGTCGTCTTTCTTCTCGTTGCCTACGCCTCCTATCAGATCTGGGGCACCAAGATGCTCACCGAAATTTGGTTCTATATTGCCGAGGCGTTTTCCTACTGGTTTGTAGGCTTCTTTCTGCGGAAGATTGGTTTTTGGGTTTACTGAAAATCGGCACGAGATTAGGTATAGAATCCGTTGAGCAATAATGCAGATTACGATAGGCTTATTCTGCTTAACTATGGGACTACCTCGAACATTTGTCGGCTTCAGCAGTGATGACATCAATTATTACCGCCTGATGCAGGCATGGAAAAATCATGAGCATATCGATTTTAACTTTACCGATTGCCAACTCCCGGATGTCATCAACTCTGACAATGAAGCTTACGTGAAAAGCAAATGTCGTGAGCGCATCAACCTAGCTGGAAAATTCATCCAACTCATCGGTGAAGGTACAAAATATAAGAGGAAATACGTGCCGTGGGAAGCAGAGGTGGCCATCGAACAAGGATGCACGATCATTGGCGTGAACTTGAATGGCTCGCGGCAGAGCGATGATCGCTGTCCTTCGTGGATCCATAACATCGGAGCCATCTTCGTTCCTTTCAATGCAGCGATTATCAAGCATGCTCTAGAAAACTACACCATGAACAAAGATGACGATTACCACTATAAATCGGAGACATATACGCAGCTTGGATTATAATTATTCAACACAATGAGCGATTACCTTGAGCAAAGGCTGGAACCACAAATTCAGTGGTATGACCGAAAGAGTATAGCCAGTAAACGCCTGTTCTATATTTTTCGCATCGCCATCATTTTCATTTCTGCGTGCCTTATTTTCATGGGTTATTTTTCGGCTCTGTCTGGTTGGCTCGTCGGGTTGATTGGTATTCTAATAATCTCGATCGAAGCTCTCGATGGCGTGCTCAAGCCTCAAGAGAAGTGGATCAATTACCGGGCGACAACGGAATCGCTCAGGCACGAGAGGGAGATGTTCAAGTCAAAAGCGGGAGTCTATGCCGGAACCAGCGGCGATCAGTTGCTCACTGAACGGTGCGAAAGCCAGATTTCCCGTGAGCACTCAACGTGGCTTATCCAGGCGAAACAAAAGAAAGGAGAGTAAGACAGTCCTTTCTGCTCCTGACGCCAGATCCGATTGACTTTATGAACTGGCAGTCTAGAATGTCGAGTGCTAAATCTGTTCCCCAATTGCCCCATGCCCAAGACACGTTCTCTCCTCTACCAAGATCGAAAAGGAGAATGGAGATGGAAGACACTTGCCAAGAATAACAAGACCGTCGGAGCCGCGACGGAGGGTTTCCAGAATAAGCAGGACTGCATTGATAATGCAAAGATGAATGCTGTGAAGAAGCTCTTGGAGAAGGAAGACTGAGCACAGCAATCTCACATAAAAAAACTGAGCATTCCTTGCCCAGTTTTTTATGGAGTTCCTATCTGCAATTCCCCGCCTTCCTCCACCCCGCATCAGTCGCTTCTTGTTCGGAGCAGAACCACCGCTCCCCGGCGGATTCATCGATCACCGTCTTCTCGTAGCTTCCGCATCCTAGTAGGTGATAGATCTTCTCGTTCGTGCTTGAGATGTTGCCCTTGATCTCGCAGGAATCGCTCACGGATTCCTCCTCTTCCGGTTCTGGCGACGGCTCTGGTATTGGCTCATTCATCGTGTCCGCGCCTTCCAAGAGTCTCCACACGATCCACACCACGTCCTTCCGGCTCATCCCCGTGCTCACGTCCACGTTGTTGCTGAACAGCACTCCATTACTCCTCGCATGGCTCAAATATGGCTCATACCATGCCCCGCCTGCCGATGCATCACCTGATATCTCAAGTGCGACGTAGGCCATCTTCAAAGCCTCCGCGAAGTTCACCGCCTGTTCCGGCTTGAACGACTCATCCGGATATCCCT
>CAYGNM010000188.1:0-1940 GCA_964351275.1 uncultured Candidatus Peribacteria bacterium
GTGTATGGAAGGACTTGCAAGTGGCGGAAAAAGGAAGAAACTTGTCGCCTTTTTTCTCCACTCCCCCATGAATACCCCAAAACCGGATAACGAATATTTGGGCTTTGAAGGCCGTGTCGACGCACTCTTCGATTGTCACGCAGATAGCACGCTCACGGCAGAAGAAAACAATTTTGTTTTTAAAGCTCACACTGCCTTGATTTTTCGGGAAGCTGCTTACGCGCTTACACACGCCGGTCAATACAACGGTACTCCAAAAAATTCTGATGACTCTTCTCGTGGCCCATCGCCTTTCGTGATGCTCTACAACCGCGTGTGGAATGAGAGGAGAACGAGCGAGGAGCAGAAAGACAAAGCGTGATCACTCATCCAGCTCCCCCACCAGACTCCTCTCCATCAACTCCCGCAATCGCAGCGGCGTACTCGCCTGCGTGAGCGCCCACATCAATTTAACCGTCGCGCATTCGAGTCCCATGTTCTTCCCCGAAATGATACCGAGACCTTCCATCGTCAGTTGTTTGCGATAGCGGTGGAGATCGACCGCGCCGCGCAGCGTCTGCGAAATCATGACGATGGGAATCCCCTCCTCTTTTACAGCCCGCAGCCACGGGAAGAGGTGCTCACTGACCATGCCGGGCCCGAACGCGCGGATCAGGAGGCCGTGTGGTTTTGTCGCAAGGATGGCGTCCAGGTACGCCTGCGGCATCCCGGGAGTCAGCGTGAGGATGGCGATGTTGGCATCAAATGTCGGACGACACGAGAGCGTGCGCTTGCGCCGGACTATTCTCCATGGGTGGAGGTGAACATCGGTACTGAAGTCGACGAGCGCGGGGAAGCGCGGACTATCAAAGGTCTGCAGGAGCGATTCGTCAACCTTCTTCGCACGGGTTCCGCGGATGACTTTGGGCCCCAGACAGACGCAGACTTCGGCAAGATCGAGCTGCGCGGCGCGGATGGCGAAAATCAAATTCATGCGGCCGTCACCGGCGATGTCGTTGATGGGCAGAAGCGCACCTGTCAGAACCACGGGCTTGCGCAAATTCTGCAGGGCAAAGCTGAGCGCACAGGCCGTGTAACTCATGGTGTTGGTGCCGTGGATCACGACGAATCCCTCGAAGTCCTCGTAGATTTCCTCGATCTTGCGCGCGATCTCGACCCAGTGATCGGGCGTGACTTCGGAGGAACCGACGTTGGCGATCGAGAAGAATTCCAGACTCACTTCCTTCTGCATCTCCGGGATCGCGCGGTGGATCATCGAGAGCGATTCCATCGGCTCGATGCGACCGGTCTTCTGGTTCATGACCATACCGATGGAGCCGCCGACGTAGAGAATGGCGATTTTGGTGCGGGGCATGACTGCAGTATACAGAATGATCAATGATCAATCGCTATCGCCCAGCGCATGCCTTCAGCGTGCGAGTGATCGCAGGTCGAAGACCTACGCTGGTGATTGGCGATTGGTCATTTCTGACAATAAAAAACCCCGCTACATTCCGTGAGGAGTGAGCAGCGGGGGGTCACAGCGTCGACAAGGCGCTATGGCTCCCTACCCTTTGGCGCATTTTGTGAGCGCGCCTGCTCGTGTGTGTGTCTGTTGTGCCCGAATGCTCGGGACCGGCTCTCCCGTTTGAATTCCAGGAGCACGAATATGTGTGTTGGTCTGCATCGCATCGGGACGTACCTGCAGTGCAAGTGCGTAAGGAGATGCGAAGGAGAGATCCCTCACTAGGAGGGGACCTCGGTGTAACGAGTCGTCCCTGTACCTTCGCAGGTTGAGGGCGTTACGGAGAGGCAGGGAGGGAGGAGCGATGATTGGTCGTGGAACGGCATCAAATATGAAGGTTCCAGCGTCAGCGCTCCTCTCTCCCGCCTGCACCAAGGTTTCGGCGGGCAAGCCCGCCTCGGTCTAGGGTAGGAAGTTGTGAATGAACAAATCCTCA
>CAYGNM010000189.1:0-1932 GCA_964351275.1 uncultured Candidatus Peribacteria bacterium
ATCAATAAGATGCTGATGATTTCCCGCATTGAAATGGGCGGAGTGGAGCAGAAGAGGACGATGGTGGATGTGCAGATGGTGATCGAGAAGGTCGCCCGTCTCTTCGATGGGGATCGGGAAAGGCATCAATTGGCACTCGTGATCCAATGCTCCCGGAATTTACGTTCCCAGACGGACGAACAGCTGCTGATCGAAATCCTCAGTAACCTTCTCAACAATGCCTACAATTACACTCCGAAGGGTGGCACGGTGCGCATCCATGCCACAAAGGAAGATGGGAATATTCGCATCGATGTGTCGGATACCGGCTACGGTATTCCGCAGAAGGAACACGGGAGAATCGCAGAGAAATTCTTCCGTGCGTCGAACGTCGTCACTCGGGAGGAAGCGGGGACAGGCATCGGTCTGTATATGGTGTACAACATTGCGCGGCTGATCGGCGGACGGATTTCGTTCGTATCGGCGGAAAACGAAGGTACCACCTTCACTCTTTTATTTCCTTCCTAACCTGTATGCGTATACAGAAGGACCACATCGTCATTGCCGAGGATGATAAATTCCTCGCCGATATGATCGGCAAAGTGTTCCGAGCGCGCGGGGCGCGCGTCACGGTCGCGTACAACGGCCAGGAGGTGCTGGAAGTCATGGAGAAGGATCCAGCGGACGTGCTGCTCCTGGATATCCTGATGCCGATACTCGATGGCTATGCCGTGATGGAGGCGATGAAGCAAAAGCGTCTGGCGGCCCCTGTCATCATCATGTCGAACCTCAGTGACAAGGCGGTGCAGGAGAAGTGCAGGAAGATGAACGTGAAGAAGTACTTTATGAAGAATGACATGGATGAAGAGTCTCTCTGGCCCGTGGTGGCGAAGTATCTGTCCTAGACGCCCCCAGATTCCCTGTTTTATTTCCTGCCTGCCCTCAATCTCTATGAACGAACCACAAAAACATATCCTCGTTGCCGAGGATGATGCGTTCCTGCTCGGCATGATGCGGACGATTCTCAGCAAGCACGGCGTACGCGTGAGTACCGCCCGCAATGGGCAGGAGGCCATTGATATCATCGAGAAGGATCTTCCCGATCTTCTCCTGCTGGATCTGCTGATGCCGCAGGTCGACGGGTTTGCCGTTCTGAAGTACAGGAAGCAGAAGAAAATGACCTTCCCGGTCGTCGTGTGTTCGAATCTCAGCGACAAAGCCAACATCGAAAAATGCGACGATTTCGACGTCAGTGAATATGTCATCAAGAGCGATTTGGATGATGATCAGATCTGGGCGGTTGCGGAAAAATATCTTCAGTGAGCTTTTGGGATCAGCTCAATCAAGATATCTCTCCGCGGCGTGTTCTTAGGCCAGGACGTTTGAGAGCGATGGTGAACGTGATCTGTTGTAGTGCATGGCAACATTTCTCTTCTGATCATCCAGTACCAGCCGTAAATGCTTGAGTCCGCGGAAGATGCGGACGGAAACAGTGTTCGACGTTTCGCCCGTGCTCTTGGCAATCTCGGCCGGAGTGAGGCCCCGGATGAAGCGCTGGTGGAGGACCTGCCTGTGAGAATCCTGCATCGTGTTGAGCGCCTGGAGGGGCTTCTCGGCGTCCAGCCGACTGTTCGTCTGATGCCAGAGGTCGACGGAGGGTTCGAATCCCGTCTCGAGTAATTCATCGAGCGAGGTTTCTTTCTTCCTGCGCACGTGATTGATGAAGAGGTTATGCGCGATGCGGTAGAGGAACGCGCGCGTATGCAGGATTTTCTTGTCGCTTTGTACATACTGGAAGTACCGGAGGAAGGTTTCCTGCGCCAGATCGTGACCGAGTTCGGCGTCACGGGATTTCCATGTGCAATACCGCAGGATGGCGACCTGGTAGAGGTCGTAGGTGGTGGTGAAGTCGTCGAACATAGAGAAGGGGAGAAATGAGGAGAGGTTATGCGC
>CAYGNM010000190.1:0-490 GCA_964351275.1 uncultured Candidatus Peribacteria bacterium
CCGTGGGGGCATGGATGTGCAGGCCGTCTGGCGTCTTCTCCGGTGTGTCGATACCCGCATATCTCCAGGATGATCCCGGCAGCTGTTCCCCGCGAAAATCCCAGACAGTTTCTTGAAAGGCCATGCTGGTGGCGGGGATCGCTAAGAGCGCGATCAGAAGAGCGATGCGGGAGAGGTGGCGCACGGTGCGTATTCTAGACGTCACTTTACCTCTCCTGCCACCTCAATCTCCTTTGGCCCCCCACTCACCACCGCTTTAATCCTTCGCACTCCCGCAGACGAACTCTCCTCTTTTTGAATCTTAAAACTCCCGAGCATTCCCGTCCGCATCACGTGGGGCCCGCCGCAAATTTCTTTGGAAAACACAGAGTTCTTCACCGCATCACCAACAACGTAGACCTTCACTTCACTCGCGTAGCGTTCATCGAAGACGCCGATCGCGCCTTCCTGCTTGGCGCCATCGACGGTCGTCAGGTGGTAGGCGATGGGG
>CAYGNM010000190.1:500-1920 GCA_964351275.1 uncultured Candidatus Peribacteria bacterium
GTCCTGCTTAATTGCGCCGTTCACCAGCTCTTCTACCTGCTTGATCTGCTCGGGCGTCATCTTGTCCGGATGATTGAAATCGAAGCGAAGGCGCTCGGTGGTGATGTTGCTGCCTTTCTGCGAGATGTGATCGCCGAGGACTTTCCTGAGCGCGGCATTGAGCAAGTGCGTCGCGGTGTGGAGCTTGGTTGTCTCTGCGGAATGGTCGGCAAGACCGCCGGCGAACTTTTGTGCGGCACCGGCGCGCGAGAGTTTTTGATGCTCCTGAAACGCGGTCTGGAAGCCATTTTCATCCACCGTCAGCTTTCGTTCCTGCGCGAGTTCTTTGGTCAGTTCCAGCGGGAAGCCGTAGGTGTCGTAGAGATGGAATGCACTCAGGCCGTCGATGAGCGTTCCCGCGATCTTCGCCGTCATCTTTTCAAAATGCTTGAGACCTTCGGTCAACGTCTTTCCAAATTGCTCCTCTTCGTGTTTCAGCGTCTCCAGAATTTCTGCGGACTTCTTCTGGAGATTGGGGTAGACGGCACCGTACTGATCAATGACCACCTGCGAAATCTGCGGCATGAATCCCGTGTCAATTCCCAATTGCTTCCCGGAACGAATCGCGCGGCGGATCAATCGACGCAGAACGTATCCCTGATCGACATTCGAGGGCGTGATGCCATCAGCAATGATGAACGTCGCCGCTTTCAGGTGATCGGTCACGATGCGCCGGTGACGTTCCACTCCCGGCCCCACAGCGTCCATGATCGGCTGCAGGCGGTCCGTCTCGTACACACTCTGCACACCTTGCAGAACTTTCGCGACTCGCTCGAGTCCCATCCCCGTATCCACGCACTGCTGTTTGAGCGTTTCAAACGTGCCGTCCTCCTTTTTGTTGTATTGGAGAAAGACGTCATTCCAGATTTCCAGCCACTCCGCCTCGTGTGTTGCGGGATTTCCCTTTGGTTCGCCTGCGCCGACCCAATAGAACATCTCCGTATCCGGACCGCAGGGACCGGTCTTGCCCGCGGGGCCCCACCAGTTTTTTGCTTTGGGCAGAAAGCCAATGCGTTCTTTGGGGATGCCGAGCTTCATCCAGATGCCTGCGGATTCATCGTCCTTCGGCGCGTCGTTGTCTCCTTCAAAACAGGTCACGGCAAGTCTGTTCACCGGAATCTCCAGAACCTTCGTCAAAAATTCCACGCTCATCGTGATCGCGCCCTCCTTAAAGTAATCGCCGAGGCTCCAATTGCCGAGCATTTCGAACATCGTGAGGTGGCTTGCATCGCCGACTTCGTCGATATCTCCAGTGCGAATGCAGCGCTGCACGTCCACAAGTCGCTTGCCCGCCGGATGTTTTTCGCCGAGCAGATAGGGGACTAGTGGGTGCATGCCCGCGGTCGTGAAGAGGACCGTGGGATCGTTCTCAGGGACGAGC
>CAYGNM010000191.1:0-1904 GCA_964351275.1 uncultured Candidatus Peribacteria bacterium
CTCATCCGCAATCAGATAGACGTCTCCGCCGCATCCACCGTTGCCGCCATTGGGACCGCCATACGGAATGTATTTCTCCCGGCGAAAACCGACACAGCCGCGCCCACCGCGGCCGCCGCGGACTTCGATACTGGCTTCGTCGAGGAACATATCTTGATCATAGCATTGACGAAGATAAATTGGCACTCTAAAATGTCGAGTGCTAGTCTTCGCTAACGCTCAGACTGACAATTTTCCCTCATCTATTATGTCTAAAATAATCGGAATCGACTTAGGCACCACCAATTCCTGCATGGCGGTCATCGAAGGCGGCGAGCCGACGGTGATCCCGAATGCCGAGGGAAACAGAACGACGCCCTCCGTCGTCGCATTCAAAGACAACGAAGTCCTTGTCGGCGTCGCAGCCAAACGGCAGGCCGTCACCAATGCAAAACGGACGGTCTACTCCGCAAAGCGCTTCATGGGGCGGCGCTTTAACGAGGCCAAACAGGAAGCAATCCACATGCCGTTTCAAGTCAAAGAAGGAAAAGAAGGACGCGCAGCCATCGTGATTGATGGTAAAGAAATGTTGCCACAAGAGGTGAGCGCAAAGATCCTCCAGAAACTCAAATCGGATGCGGAGAAGTTCCTCGGTTCTCCGGTCACGAAGGCCGTGATTACCGTTCCCGCGTATTTCGACGATTCCCAGCGGCAAGCAACAAAGGAGGCCGGTCAAATTGCAGGCCTCGAAGTGCTGCGCATCATCAACGAACCGACGGCTGCGGCGCTCGCATACGGTCTCGATAAGAGCAAGAGCCAGAAGATCATCGTCTACGATCTCGGAGGAGGCACGTTTGACGTCTCTGTGCTGGAACTCGGTGATGGTGTGTTCGAAGTGGTCTCTACCAACGGCGACACGCACCTCGGCGGCGACGATTTCGACCAGGTAGTCATCGATTGGATTCTGCAGGAATTCAAAAAAGAGCAGGGCGTCGACCTCGCCAAGGACACGATCGCGCTCCAACGTCTGAAGGAAGCCGCAGAGAAAGCGAAGATCGAACTTAGCTCGGCAACCGAAACAGAGATCAGTCTGCCGTTCATCACGGCCGATGCGACCGGCCCCAAGCACCTGACGATGAAACTCAGCCGTGCGAAGCTTGAGAGCCTTGTGGCGCATCTGATTGAAAAGACGGTGAAGCCCTGCCAGGCGGCGCTGATGGATGCCAAAATCTCGATGAAGGAGATCGACGAAGTCGTCCTCGTTGGTGGCATGACGCGCATGCCGGCAGTCGTCGCGACGGTAAAGAAGCTCTTCGGCAAAGATCCGCACCAGGGCGTGAATCCCGATGAAGTCGTCGCGATCGGTGCTGCGATCCAGGCCGGTGTCCTCGGCGGCGACATCCATAAGGACATCGTGCTGATTGATGTGACCCCGCTCAGTCTCGGTATCGAGACGCTTGGCGGTGTCTCCACCAAGCTGATCGAGCGCAATGGAAAAATCCCCACCAGCAAGAGCCAGATCTTCTCCACGGCCGCCGATAATCAGACATCCGTCGAAATCCACGTGGTCCAGGGAGAACGCGAGATGGCCAAGGACAACAAGTCACTGGGTCGCTTTATCTTGGATGGAATTTTGGCCGCACCGCGCGGTCTGCCGCAGGTGGAAGTCACGTTTGATCTCGATACCAACGGCATCCTGAGCGTCCGCGCCAAAGACAAAGGCACGGGCAAAGAGCAGCACATCACCATCCAGGGCTCCACAGGACTAAGCAAAGACGAAGTGGAGAAGATGCAGAAGGATGCCGAACTGCACGCTGATGAGGACAAGAAGAAGCGCGAAGTCATTGATCTCCGCAACCAGGCCGACGGTCTCGTCTTCACCATTGAGAAGCAGATGCGCGAGTACGATGCGAAGATCCCCGATC
>CAYGNM010000192.1:0-1898 GCA_964351275.1 uncultured Candidatus Peribacteria bacterium
GTTTCAATCTGATTACCAAATATCCGAGAGCGGATTATGTCAGCATCTCACTGCCAGAGATGAGGCTTGCGCTCCATGACAAGCACTCGGATGCCGAGCAACTTGCAAAAAAAATTGCGAAGAAGATACATGTAAAGACTGTGACTGTGACGCGTGGTGCACTTGGAGTCTTATTGCAGGATCCTACCGGCAGTACATCCATCCCTGCATTGTCGACAAGTGTCGTCGATAATATCGGAGCCGGTGATGCGTATCTTGCATTGTCATCGCTTGGAATTTATCTCGGGCTTCCACAGGTGGTCAGCGCTTTCCTTGGCAGTGTCGCATCCGCACTGTCATGCAGTATTGTTGCCAATAAACAGACAGTAGATTGTTCGATGCTCCAAAAGACCATTCAGGCTCTGCTGAAATCATCGTATCGACATGTCGGAACTCCGGAGAAGAGTGCTTCTGCTGTTCCGCGTAAAAAAAGAACGAGAACATTCACGCGAAAATCATGATGAACGATTCTCCTATCGGCGTCGTTGGCTTATCGCATCTTGGAGTCACGGTCTCAGGTGGACTTGCATCTCTTGGGTTCAACGTGCTTGGTGTGGACAGCGTAGAAGCAACAGTTTCTCGTCTTCGGGATGGAGATTGCCTGTATCCGGAACCATTACTTCCCGAACTCTTTCGAACGCATGCAAGTTCCATGAAGTTTACGTTGGATTTTTCACAACTTGCATCGTGCGACACGGTTATTTTCGCTGAGGACACCATCATCACCGAAGAGAATGAGATGGATCTTCATCGTGTGCATGCACTGATTGATGCGATGATTCCGCATGTGAAGAACGGTTGCAGTATCTTGTTTAAAAGTCAGGTACCCGTCGGTTTCACCCGTGCACTTCTGAAAAAAATTCATGAAGCACGTCCGAATCTTTCGTTCAGTCTCTATTATTGGGTCGACGTTCTCGTTGTTGGGGATGCTGTCGCGCGTTTTTTGCATCCCGGACGAATTACCATAGGTTATGAACACACTCCCCCGGAGCCGATTTCCGATGCGGTGCTTCGTCTTCTGCAGGCTTTTGATTGCCCTGTTCTTTCGATGAATTATGAAAGTGCAGAGATTACAAAATCTGCGATGAATGTGTATCTTGCGACGACAGTCACCTTCGCCAATGCCATTTCCGATTTGTGTGAAGTGAGCGGAGCCGATATGAAGGATGTTATCACTGCATTGCGTCTCGATAAGCGAGTCGGTCCTTCTGCGTACATTCAACCAGGACTTGGTTTTTCCGGCGGACATTTGGAACGTGATCTTGTCGCGCTCACACGTCTCGCAAAGTCTCATGAAGTCCCCAATGCACTCATCGATCTCATCCAGGAAGAAAGTGCCAATCGCTATTCTTGGCTCAAGGAGAAGATCGAATCATTGATTTTTGCAAAAAATTCTTCTCCCCGCATTGCAATCTGGGGTTTGTCTTATAAGAAGAATACGGATTCTCTGCACGGAGCTCCGAGTCTGAAAGTCATTCGAGATTTCGCGGAGCGTGCAAAGCTTACTGCCTACGATCCTGCAGCTAAGCTTCCTTCGGGTCTTGATGTGACGGTCGTTTTTGACCGCTATGAAGCTCTCAAGGATGCCGAAGCCTTATTGATTTTGAGTAACTGGGATGAGTTTGCTGATCTCGATGTCTCCACGCTGAAGAAGGCTATGAAGACTCCTCTCATCATCGATCCACTCGGGGTTCTCGGGCAGGTCGTTCTTGCTGACAGCGGCGTGCAGTACATCACGATGGGGAGAACATAAGGTATACTTCCGCCACACTTACTTTTTTTCATGCAAAAACTTCGTATCGGTGTCATCGGTATCGGCGGTATGGGCAAGAGGTGGACCCAGGTTGCGGCTGAGCACT
>CAYGNM010000193.1:0-1886 GCA_964351275.1 uncultured Candidatus Peribacteria bacterium
TACCGTCACCAACGACGTGAATCGCGATATCGTCTCACTCGTGTTCTCCGGACTGCAACGCTACAACCCGCTCAGCCGCGAAATCGAGGACGATCTCGCCACCATGGATATTTCGAAAGACGCGAAGGTCTATACCGTCCACCTCAAGGAAAATCTCTTCTGGCACGACTCCACCGAGAAGACCCCGCACCCCGTGACTGCGGACGATGTGGTCTTTACCTTCACCACTGTCCAGAATCCCCAATTTCCCAATGCGCTCCTGCGGCAGAATTTCCGTGGCGTCCGGATCGAGAAAGTAGATGACCGGACCGCCCGCTTCACGCTCGAGCAGCCCTACAGTTTCTTCCCGAGCAATCTGACGCTCGGGTTGCTTCCGAAAGCGTCGTTTGATGGCATTCCGGCCTCAAAGCTCGACCAGACGGTGGATTTCGGATTCGATCCCGTGGGTGCCGGTCCGTACCGGCTCAAGTCCGTGGTTCGCACCGACGTGAGCACGGAGGTCACGCTCGAGCGCTTTGAGCGCGCACTCCAGCCCGTGTATCGGCTCGATGGCATCGTGTTTCGGATCTTCTCCGATTACACCTCGCTTCTTCTGGATATGAGCCACTTGGATGGTGTCCGGCTTGTTCCCCGCAATCAGGACGGTCAGCCGATTATTGCAAAACGGTTCACGACCCTCCGCTACACGTTGCCGCAGTACGTGGCGCTGTTCTTCAATCTCGACCGACCGGCGCTCCAGGACGGCAAGCTCCGGGTCGGTCTCCAGCAGGGTACCGACAAGCAGAAGATCATCGATGTCATTCACGAATCCGTGATCATCGATACCCCCCTTCTGGAGCTTGATACCAGTGATTGGCATTACAAATTCAATCCCGATGCTGCGCAGGGTGCGCTCCTCGCCTCGCGTTGGAATCTTCCCGAGCGCGTGCGATTGCAGCGCGTTCTCGAACAGGAAGATGCGAATGCCGCCGGCCTCGTCCATGCATCGTCTATTGTTCTCGTGCAGGATGGCGGCGCACTCACTCTGACCGGCGCGTACGTGGCGACGCTGCGGCTTGCGAAGATGAACGGCGTGCCCCTTCGGCCGGGTCCCGACGGGTCGGGCTCTTGGCTCGTGCAGATTCCGTTCCTTCGCGGAACGGGGGCGCTCGTCCCGGGCGAGAACCTCGTGAAGGTCACGGACGGCAAAAAACACATCCTCGATTCCTTCTACGTTTTCGGCGCAAAGGACCGTGCGGAGTTCGACCGTCTTACGGAGGAGCGCCGACTCGCGCGCCTCTATCGTGCAACAAAAGACGGCGTTGCGGGCACGTCGCCGAAGATCATCATCAGCAGTCTTGCATTGGAAGGAGGCACTCTGCGTCTGCGCAGGGACACGGATCCCGTGAGCATCCGCGTGAACGAAAAGGGAACGTCGCTGGAACTCCGACTCCTCACCAGTTCGTCGCCCGAACCCTACGCCACGGCTGCAAACGAAATCGCACGGCAGTGGCTTCAGCTTGGCGTCCGAGTAAAAGTCGAGGTGGCGGCCTCTCCCCAAGAATTCCAGGACCGACTTCTCCGCCGCGATTACGATATCCTCCTCTTCGGTCAGTCGCTCCTCGATAACCTCGATAGCTTTCCCTACTGGCACAGCAGTTCCATCCAGAAGCTCACGGGAGAGGATAAAGATCTGCGGCAGGACGCCTACAATCTCTCGCAGTACGTCTCGTTCAAAGCCGATGCGGAACTCGAGACGATTCGCAAGACGACCGATGAGAAAGAGCGACAGGATTCGCTCAAGCAGCTCCAGGAGATTCTGCGCAACGACGCTCCGGCGATCTTCCTCTACTCGCCGCTCTACGTCTTTGCGCACAAGAGCGATATCTTCGGCATTGAGCTCGGCT
>CAYGNM010000194.1:0-1859 GCA_964351275.1 uncultured Candidatus Peribacteria bacterium
AGTACGCGAGCTTCCCAAGCTTGAGACGCGAGTTCGATTCTCGTATCCCGCTCCAACCTGCGCAGCAGGTTGTCGGCCGAAGCTCGCTCTGAAGCGAGCGTAGGCTGGCTCTTCACCATGTACCTGCTGCTTCGGTCGGCAGGCCAAATGATTTGATATAGAATGAGCTACTTCACTTTTCCTCATGCCCAAAAAATTTACTATTCCCGATTGCGACGATGTTCTGGATGCTCGAGCCTGGATTCAGGCTCAGATAGGCGTGAATGTTCTTTGGAAAGCTACAGCGGAGGGCGCGACTATCGACATATGTCACAATGGTTCTGCTTCAGTACAGGCTGCTTTAACTCAACTTTTTTCAGACAATATTATCGTCGAGCAAGTCAGTGGGAAAACTCTTTTTGTTTCAAGGAAAAAATACCCGATTCCCTCAAAGAATGAGGTGCCGGAAGAACCCTTGTCATCGCTTGCAATCACCGTGAAGAACGTGCTGGTGGAAAAATACCAAAATTTTCCTGTTGCGACATTTTTCAAACAAATAGAAGAATTAGACTGGAGACGTCGGTTCTCTCCCAATGCAAAAGGCATAGGATTCCGAAGGGGCGCTATGGGAGAAATTCTTTTAGATGCGGCAATCAGAAGCAGTTTGGCGGCCGTTCAGGAGGCTTTGCCCGACATGGAGGTTATTTCTCCAGTATTTTCAAATCGACAGAAAAGAGAACAAATACAAGATGCTGCGGAAAGTCTTTTTGCCCCTGATCACATTCTCCGTCTCGATGAAAAAGGATGCTACATTTTTGAAAATCAAAGAGTGATTGCAGAATATGAAAATGCAATTATCGCATTTGGATCGAGACAGGCATTACATTTGTTATTCCTTGATGCCACGGCGGGGAAAGTGAGTGTCAAAGAAAAAAAGGGAGACGAACTGAAGCAGATAATTCAAAAACCGGAAGACAGGCAATTTGTGGATGTTTTGGGTATAGGATTTAGAAGAAACTGCGCAACGACAAAGCGAACAGTCACTCTTCCTTTTGGAGAACTGATTCCCCGTGCTCGCTTCCATAAAAGGAGATGAGCGATCGCTACATTCTGTTGTGAGTATGCCTACAGTCCATAAGGGCAGTCTATTCCCATTTTTTATGCCCTTCGGTATATTTTCTCTGTGCAGAGCCACAAGAATACCCTCGTCGTTTTCCCGTTTCTGGCTCTGCTGTGCGTGGCGATTCCGGGGGCGTTTGCGGAGACCGTCAGCCATTCCGCACAGATTCCGCTCTCGGTGACCAACTGGAGCCAGTCGATCGCGATCGAGAAGTTTTCGCCGTCACAGGGGACTCTGACTGCCATCACCTTCGCGCTGAATTCGACCATCAACGGTGTACAGAAGATCGAGAGTCTCGATAGTTCCGGTGCGGTGGTCAAAAGCACGCTCGCCGCGCAGATCCAGCTGAAGCGTCCCGACGGAACGGTCCTCCTCACGCATACGCCGAGTGTGGAGGTCTCCAACGCCTTCACAGTCTTCGACGGCAGCAAGGATTACGCGGGAACCTCCGGTGCGACCAACCCGATTGCGACGACGAGTACGGGGACGACCACGCTCGGCGCATTGTCCGCTGCAGATGTCGCACTCTTCTCCGGAGCAGGATCGATCAATCTGCCGATCACGGCGACGGCGGTCTCGAGCTTCCTCGGATCCGGCAATCTCGATTCCATCTCCACCCTCTCGGCATCGGCGGATGTGAGCGTTACGTACACGTACGTGAATCCCGATCTCACGATTAGTATCGCCCCCGTCGGAACATTCGAAATCGGGCAGACGGAAGCCTATCAATTGAGCGTCACCAACGGCGGGTCTGGCCCAA
>CAYGNM010000195.1:0-1830 GCA_964351275.1 uncultured Candidatus Peribacteria bacterium
GCGTCTGACCGGAACGACCGCGGGCTACGTCGGCTACGAGGAAGGCGGACAGTTGACCGAATCGGTCCGGCGCAAGCCCTACTCCGTCGTCCTCTTTGACGAAGTGGAGAAGGCTCATCCCGAGTTCTTCAACATCCTGCTACAGATCCTGGAAGACGGGTCGCTCACCGACGGATCGGGCAAGCAGGTCGACTTCACCAACACGATCATCATCATGACCAGCAACATCGGTGCCGAGAAGCTGACGAAGCAGGCGGCGCGCATCGGCTTCAAACTCGAAGACGAAGCGAAGGCCGACGAGCAGGAGTACGAGGAGAAGTGCAAAGAAGTGATCGCCGAACTCAAGGACAATGTGCGGCCGGAGTTTCTCAACCGCATCGACCACATCATCGTGTTCAATGCCTTGAATCAGGTCCACATCCGCAAGATCGTGCGCAATCACATCGATCATCTGAGTAACCGCCTCAAGGAACAGGGATTTGTTCTCGATGTCGATGCCAAGGCGATCGCGCTCCTCGCCGAAGAAGGTTTTGATCCTGAGTACGGTGCCCGCCCGGTCCGCCGCGTGATCCAGGAACGACTGGAATCCGAGATCGCCGAGCACATTCTCAAGGACATCTTCCACAAGGGCGACGTGATCCGCGTGGTCGCCAAGGGCGAGAAGGGACTGGAGTTCCTGCATGGGGATCCCAAGAAGGCCTCGGTGAAGCCGGTGGAGGTGGAGGAGGAGGTCGTAGCATAAATAGCTTCCTAGCTTGTTAGCTTTTTAGCTTCCTACAGCTAAGAAGCTAATCAGCTAAAAAGCGAAAGATCCTTCCGCAGGAACGCCTTTTCTGCTATAATTATCAGATTTCCCCGAACCCAAAAACATGCCCATCGACGCCGTCAAAATCCCCCAGAACGTGCAGGTCGAAGATAAAGTCGTCGGACCACTGAGTCTGCGGCAGCTCATCATCATGCTGGTTGGCGGAGGCTTCAGTTACATGATCTACGCATTGGCACAGAAATCGCTGGGAACCGTAAACATTCCGCTCACGATTCTTATTTGGATCCCTGCACTACTCGCAACGGCGTTCGCCGTCGTCAATATTAACGATCTGAGCCTTCTACGTATCTGCTTCCTCCTGCTCGAGAAGACACAGAAGCCGTCACTCCGCACATGGGGCCCGCGCTCTGGGATCTCCATCACCATCCGTACCTCCGCCAAAAAACTGGAGGAGGACACAAAGAATATGCACGCCACCGCCCCCGAACAGACGGCGGAACAGCAGATCAGAGAACTCAGCCGCGTCGTCGACCGGGCTTCACCGGCGATCGCAGAGAAGAACTCGCTCGCCCCCCCCTCGACTCCGCTCGGTGCAGGCTCCCCGGAGACCGAAAAAAAGATCCTCCATGCGGTGAACCGCGATGCCATCCAGGTCGACTCTCCGATGAATGACCCGCTCTCCCCCGCTCTTTCCCCGATGTCCGACCTCTCCATCTTTCGCGATGTTCTTCCTCCCAACTCCCAATGGCCCTCCTGAGTTCTCCATCGGCTGCTGCGGGCAGTTCGCCCCCGGGCGTCAAGAGCACGGTGCGCAACCGCAAGAAGAACGCGCGCGCGGCAACACAACGCTATCTTCCCATCGCGGAAATCAGAAGTGACACCGTACTCCTCAAGAACTACGGCCTGCGTGCGGTGCTGCAGGTGGAAGCACTGAACTTCAACCTGAAAAGCGAAACAGAACAGTCGGGTATTATCAGCGGCTATCAATCGTTTGTGAACACCCTGAACTTCCCACTCCAGATTGTCGTGCGCTCGTCCAAACTGAACATCGATCCGTACATTCA
>CAYGNM010000196.1:0-1821 GCA_964351275.1 uncultured Candidatus Peribacteria bacterium
TGTCTCCTATCTCGGCGTAACGGGAGTGGAGAATGCACACCGAGAGGGGGATATGAGGGCGCTGATCAGCCGCATCCGCGCTCACTGTGGTGAGCGTCAGCGAACCATCCCACTGATGATCGGTTTCGGCATTAGTACACCGCAGGACGTCGCGGCTGCCGCGGTGGCAGGAGCGGACGGCGTGATCGTGGGGAGTAGGATTGTGAGGGAGGTGCCGGATGTGAGGAGAATCAGGGAGATTTGCGCGGAACTCTCAGTTCCATTGTGCTGACAATCCCGCAATCACTCTTTCCTTCCACGTCAAATCCGCTACACTCCCCCCAGCCCTTCGTTGTCCTTCGGGACTCCTCAGGGCAAGTTCCTTCCTCCATCGTTCCCATCTCTCCTCTATCTTGGGTTTACGTTTGAGTGCCGTACGCGGTCTTCGGATGTGAATCCATTAGAGTGAGAAAACAACGTTGGAGGGTTTTATCCTGCTGAGCGCACGCTAAGTGTCATGCTGAGCGTTAGCGAAGCACCTTCCCTCCCTTTCTTATGTTATCTCCCCAAAAGGAGTACTCGCTCGAACTCGGAAACGAGCAGCTTATTATCAAACTCGGTGCGATCGCCCCACAGGCGAACTCATCGGTCATTTGCCAGATCGGCGACACGGTCTCGCTCGGCAACTGTACCGTCAGTTCCAAGGCGCGCACGGGCGTCGACTTCCTGCCGCTCCAGGTCGTGTACCAGGAGAAATATTACGCCGGCGGCAAGATCGCCGGATCGCGCTTCCGCAAGCGCGAAGGTCGTCCCGGTGACGATTACGTCCTGCTCGCGCGCGTCATCGACCGCGGACTCCGCCCGATGATCGACAAGAACATCCGCAAAGACATCCAGGTCTTCTGCACCGTCCTCAGCTACGACTTCGAACACGAGCACGACATCGTCTCGGGCAACGCGGCCAACCTGGCCGTCGCTCTCAGCGACTGTCCGGCCGACGGTCCGCTCGGCATGGTTCGCGTGGGACTCATCGGTGGCGAGCTGGTGCTGAATCCGTCCCGCGAGGCGCGCATCAAGGCCGATCTCGACATGTTCGTCACTGCATCGCTCGATCGCGTGGTCATGATCGAAGCCGGTGCTAATCAGGTTCCCGAAGCCGAAATTCTCCGCGCCATCCAGTTCGGCAAGAAGTGGGCGCAGAAGATCGCGCGGTTCTTCGCCGACATCCAGAAGGATATGGGCAAGGAGAAGTTCGTGGTCGATCCCGTCTTCACGCACGATGAGGCGTATCAGTTCCTCAAGAGCTGGTCGCTCCCCGAGATCACCAAAGCGATCAAGACGCATATGCCCAAGAACGTCCGCCGCGCCATCTTCAACCGACTGATGGAGGAATCGAAGGAGAAGCTCAAGGCAAAGTTCCCGACACCGAAAGATGCCGATGAGAAGACGACGGAAGAATTCACCAAACTCTACGCTTATGGTGCCGCGTTCATCGACAAGCTCGTCAAAGGGGAGATGCGTCGTCTGGTCCTGGAGGAAGGCACCCGCATGAGCGGCCGCAAAGTCGACCAGATCCGTCCTCTCTCGGCGATGATCGATATCCTCCCGAATCGCGTTCACGGCTCCGCAATGTTTGAACGCGGCGAGACGCAGGGGCTCACCACCGTCACGCTCGGTGGCCCCGGTGACAAGCAGATCGTCGAAGGTATGGAGGGCGAGCACGAACTCCGGTTCATGCATCACTACAACTTCCCGCCGTTCTCCGTCGGCGAAACCAGCAACCGCCTCTTCGTCGGCAACCGCGAAATCGGTCACGGCAACCTCGCCCAGCGCGGCATTGAT
>CAYGNM010000197.1:0-1709 GCA_964351275.1 uncultured Candidatus Peribacteria bacterium
AGAAAGAAGTGATCGCCGTCCTGGAGAAAGCCGCGAAGCAGCCCTCGATCGAAGGCGTCCTCGGCGTCAGTCACGACCAGTGTGTCTCCATCGATTTCCAGACCGATCCGCGCTCCTCCATCGTCGATGCGCCGTCCACGAAGGTCGTCGATGGCAAAGCGCTCCAGCTCCTCAGTTGGTACGACAATGAGTGGGGGTATGCGATGAGGGTGACCGAGATGACGATCAAGTTGGGGGATCTTATCTGATACACTGACGGTGCATGGCTCTCCGCCCTTTCCTCGGCGATCATCTCTCGGAAACGGGAAAAGCCGCCGATGAACTGAGGGATGTGATTTTGTGCATCGCGCAGGCGGGAATACAGATTCAAGCGTCTCTGCGGAAGACGGATACGGGCCTCAGCGACACGCAGAATCAGTTCGGCGAGCAGCAGGTAAAACTCGATATCGTCAGTGACGACATCATCCAAAAGCATCTCAAGGAATGCGGACTGGTTGCGAGCTACATTTCGGAGGAACAGAACGACGTGATCGAACTCTCCTCCACCGCTCCCTACTCGGTGGCGTACGACCCGCTCGACGGTTCGTCTCTCGTGGATGTGAACTTCGCCGTCGGGTCGATCTTCGGTATCTACCGGGGAAACGAATTGATCGGGAAAAAGCCTAAGCAACAAGTTGCCGCGCTCTACGTCCTGTACGGTCCCCGGACGCTTCTCGTCTACTCCACCGGCAACGGCGTCCACGAATTCATCCTGAACGACACCGGCGAATTCGTGTTGCTGCACGAGTCCCTGAAAGTGGCGGAGACCGCAAAAAATTTCGCGCCGGGGAATCTGGGATCGATCATGGACGACAAACCCTATCACGAGGTCTTCCACGCCTGGCTCAAAGACAAGATGACCCTGCGCTACTCCGGCTGCATGGTCGCCGATGTCCATCACATCTTGAGTAAGGGGCAGGGCGTCTTCACCTACCCCGCCGGATCCAAATACCCCGATGGCAAACTCCGTCTCGTCTTCGAATGCGGCCCGTTCGCCTATTTGATGGAACACGCGGGAGGAGCCGCATCCGATGGCACGAGCGCAATCATGGACAAAAAAATCACGGACATCGATCAGCGGACGCCGCTGATTATTGGGTCGAAGAAGGAGGTGGAGAGGGTTTGTGCTTTGCTTCGAAAATGATGAATGATAAATCGTTAATGAAGCAGAAAAGTCCGAATTATCAATTATAGAATTACAGCATTCAGTCATTCCTTAATGATTTACCATTAATCATTGTTAGTCCCAATACGGCTCCTTCAGCGCCACCTCAATCACTTCGTTGAGCGTCTTCGTCGGTTCTTTCTTGCGCGGCTTGCCTTCAACTTTGAAGACGTTCTTCATCGAGCGGAAGGTTCCCCACGGATAGAACTTTCTCCAGGAACGGCGGCGCTCGGCCTTGGGATCCGTCGGTTCTTTGGCGACGTACGGAAGCGGTTTGGGATTCCCGTTCTTCAGCCACTCGACTTTGCCAACCACTGCACTTGCGTCGGGGTCGGCGTAGACAAGATCATCGGGTTGCCATTGGGAGACGACTTCTTCATCAGCCATGATGATTGTATGATAGCAGGTGAATGATGGCTCGTGAACTCGTTCATTCGCTCATTCGTTCCCGAAGAATACGAATAAACGAACAAACGAGTAAACGAGTCGGAGTCCGGTCAAGGAT
>CAYGNM010000198.1:0-1688 GCA_964351275.1 uncultured Candidatus Peribacteria bacterium
GCGACCGCACAATGCCTGAAGACCGGCATCATTCGATTCCCTCGCATGTCCAGCGAACAGCTTTCTCCGCGGAGTCGACAATACGAATGGATTCGGCCACGGCGTCGTTCAGGACTCCCCATCCTTTTAATGTATTGAGCATCGAATGATCCCAGGTTCCCGTACGGCGGACATCCAGAATGGCGACCTTCTTCATTGGAGTCCAGAACTTCTGATTGAAGTTGATCGTCGCAATCAGTTCAAGAAAGGTTCCCGGACCTCCTCCAGCTGCAACGATGAAAGCGTCGGACGAAAGCAGGCCGGCGAGACGCAGGCAATAATCGGCATCGAACGGAAGGCCTTTGGACATCTCGTGGCAGTCCACAGTTTCGTGAACATACTTGTTTGCTGATCGGGAACCGTACGTGTACCCGACAATCGGAACATTCGTTCCGGTTTGCGCCGCTCCCTCAGCCGGCGCCCGCATGCCGATGCCGCCGAACGCGCCGGTCGCGACACCAACGCCTCGGCGGGCGAGCAATTCTCCGACGAGTTTCATTTCGTTGTACAGATTTGATGGCTGTTCGTTGTTCGAACCGAAACAACTGACTCTCATTTCAAATTACCGGTAACTGGGGCTTCTGGATTTTCCTGCTGGGAAATGCGCTCTGGATCATCTGGGGTCTTCATGATCGTGCATACGCGCTTATTGTTCTCCAGTTGTGTCTCGCCGCGATGAACATTCGAGGAGTCCGAAAGAGTTCACCTTGAACTCCTCGAGTCCCGCCGATAGACTGGCTTCGCCCTTCGCACTATCCCAACACAATCCCACATGCTTTTCAAAACGCGAAGTGCCGCCGTGTATGGCATCGAGGCTTATCTCGTCGATGTCGAAGCCAACATCTCTGCCGGAGGAAATGGCGAGTTCTATATCGTCGGCCTGCCGGATACCGCTGTTCGTGAGTCGCGCAGCCGTGTGATCGCCGCGATTCGAAATAATGGAGTCGGTTCGCCCTATCAAAAAAGCGTCGTCAATCTGGCGCCCGCAGATGTGAAGAAGGAAGGTTCGGCCTTCGACCTGCCGATGGCTGTCAGCATTCTTGGCGGTCATGGTCTGCTCGCCAAACAGGACCTGTCGGACTACCTCATGGCCGGCGAACTTTCATTGGATGGAAAGCTGCGGCCAGTCAAAGGAGTCCTTTCGATTGCGATGCTCGCACGCGATCGAAAAATACCTCACGTGCTGGTACCGGTCGCAAACGCTCGCGAAGCTGCGGTTGTGGAAGGCGTATCGGTTTATCCGATGCGAACTCTCACTGAAGTTGTCGATTTCGTTAACGGCACGCATACGGTCGAGCCGCTTCACATCGACGGTCGCTCGGCACTTCCAACCTCGGAATCGCGTCATGAAGATTTTCGCGATGTTCGCGGACAGTACCACGCAAAACGCGCGATTGAAGTCGCAATGGCCGGCGGCCACAACATGCTGATGATTGGTCCACCGGGTTCGGGAAAGACGATGCTGGCAAAGCGTATCCCAAGCATCATGCCTCCCATGAGTTTTGAAGAGAGTCTCGAAACAACTCGCATTCACTCCGTCAGTGGCCTGCTCCCATCCGAGACCGGACTCATCGGCACGCGTCCATTCCGCTCACCGCATCACACAATCTCCGACGCCGGCCTTGTTGGCGGGGGTCCAATTCCTCGTC
>CAYGNM010000199.1:0-1665 GCA_964351275.1 uncultured Candidatus Peribacteria bacterium
AAGCGTGTAAAAACTATTTTCATACTATATGCAGGAAGTCGGCTTGCCCTGAGCGAAGTCGAAGGGCGCATGAGTGAGGCATTCTAGCATTTCTCACCGCGCAGTGATCCTCTCCTGTCCACCCATGTACGGCCTTAGTACCTCCGGGATCGTCACGCTGCCATCCTTATTTTGGTAGATCTCCAGGATTGGGATCAGGATGCGCGGACTCGCAATGCAGGTGTTATTCAGCGTGTGGACGAAGTACTTCTTCTTGTCTTCGCCTTCGTATCGAATGTTCAGACGGCGGGACTGGAAGTCGTAGAACGTCGAGCAGCTGTGGGTTTCACCGTATCCCTTGCGACTTGGCATCCACGTCTCGATGTCGTTCTTAAAGACCTGCCCGCGGCCCATATCGCCCGTGCAGACATCGACGACGTGATACGGCAACTTGAGCGCTTGTACCACCTCCTCGGCGTTCGTGAGGATTTCCTTGTGCATCTTCTCGCTCACCGTCGGGTCGTTCTCACAGAGGATCACCTGTTCCACTTTCTGGAACTGGTGGACGCGGTAGAGGCCCTTCGTGTCCTTCCCGTACGTTCCCGCTTCGCGGCGGAAGCACGGACTGATGCCGCAGTAGCGCCTGGGGAGCTCTTCCAGTTTCAAGACTTCATCCTTGTGGTAACTGGTGACGGATACTTCTGATGTCCCGATCAGGTATAGCTCATCACTCTCGATCTGTTTCTTGTCACCCTGCCTGCCGGCCGTAGCTCCCGCAGGAGCGAAGGCTGGAGCGGAGGCGAAGGGCTGGACGCCGACGGCGTACGCCTGCTCCTCTCCGCCGGGAAAGTAGCTGGTGCCCATCATTGCCGGATAGTGGACGAGCAGCGGCGGAACGAACGGCGTGTAGCCCTTCTTTACCAAGTGATCGAGCGTGAACATCAAGACTGCGTACTCGAGCCGAACACCATCGCCCTTCAGGAAGTACGTCCGCGCGCCGGCAATCTTCACACTGCGCTGAAAATCGATGATGTCGAGTTTTTCGCCGAGCGTCACGTGATCCAGAGGCTCGAAGTCGAACTTTGGGAGTGTGCCCCACTTCTTCACTTCTCTGTTTTCCGTGTCGTCCTTCCCCACAGGAACATTTTGGAGCGGAACTCCTGGCATCAGGAGTTGCTGCTGCATCCACGCCGCTTCAATCGTGGTGAGCTCCTCCTCTTTTTTCTTCAGCTCGTCCGAGAGCGCCTTCATCTCCTTTATCGCCTTCTCTTTCTCATCCCCTTTCATCTTCGGGACTTCTTTACTGACCGCATTCTTCTTTCCGCGCATTGCCTCCACATCTTTCAAGAGGCTCAGTCGTTCATCGTCGAGCTTCAGGAACGCCGTCACATCAATCTTGATGTGCTTGTTCTTGGCGGCGGTTTGGTAGGCGTCTGGCCGAAGACGAAGATCATTTAAATCAATCATGGTGATTCGGGGAAACGAGAGGCTTGCCGGCCGTAGCTCCGCAGAGCGAAGGCCGGAGGTCGTTGAGGTCGATCATGTGGCTATGGTAACGTCAAAAGTTACGGATCACCAGCACTGCATCAGCTGCCCTATTCGTCCTTCCCCAACACCTTCTGCACCGCCCGTACGTTCTCCAGAATATTCTGAATGTTCTCCTTATCTCTCCCCTTCCGCGGATTC
>CAYGNM010000200.1:0-1654 GCA_964351275.1 uncultured Candidatus Peribacteria bacterium
AATTCACATCGTTGAATTCCATACCGACCCGCGGAGGGCTGTTGAAAAGGCACTCCGATCGGGAGAGAGGGATTTTGTGGCGGCGGGCGGAGACGGAACGGTGAATGCGCTCATCAACATCCTGGTCGACCTTTGTGGCGAGCAGTGCCGCGGGAGGATTCGGTTTGGGACTCTGGCCCTAGGCTCGAGCAACGATTTCCACAAGCCGCTGGAAGAGCGTGATCAGATCGATGGCATCGCGTGTCGGGCCGATTTCGCGTCAGCCCGACCATATGACGTCGGGAAGGTGTCCTATCTCGCTGACGGGATGTGGCGCACCAGATATTTCATCGTGAACGCGAGTGCCGGCGTAACTGCGGAAGCGAATGCCTTCTTTAATGATCCCGACGCCATTCTCCGGGGCTTGCGTGGTTTCTCGACACCCATGGCGATCTTCTATGCCGCGTGCCGGACGTTGGCGATGTACAAGAATCGTCGAATGCGATTGAGAGCGGGAAATGGACTTGCCGCCTGTATTGCCCTCACGAACCTTTCCGTTCTCAAAAATACCCACACCGGCGGCAGGTTTCGTTACGATACCCCCGTCCTGGAAGGTGACGGAAGGTTTGCGCTGAATCTCTGCGAGGAGTTTACGAGGTTCGAATTCCTGGTCCTTCTCATTTCACTGTACCACGGTCGTTTCTCCGGATTGCCGAAGACAAGAACATGGTACGGCTCTTCCATTCAGCTCGACGCCGACGAACAGTTTGCCGTCGAATGTGACGGCGAGGTGCTTCAAACATCGAACGCGGAATTTTCCATTCTCCATCAGTATCTCCAGGTGTGTCCATGATGCTCGAAATTATAGAAAATCAAATCCTCAGCCGGCGCACGGAACTCTACAGGCGCTCTCCTTTTCAGCTCAACAGTCATCAGCATGCCGACGCAGAGCTGCTGAATATCGGAGGCGTCCAGTTGGCTGTCACGGCCGACACACTGGTTGAAGAGATCCACTCCGGACTCTACACCGATCCGTTCCTCATCGGATGGATAACCGTGATGGTGAGTATGAGCGACCTGGCGGCGGTTGGAGCAGAACCACTTGGGATTCTTATTTCCGAGACATTGCCGCACCATCTTGAGGAGGATCAAGTAGCGAAGGTTCATCAAGGAATCGAAAAGGCGTGCGAGGCGTGCGCGGCCTACGTGCTTGGGGGAGATACGAACTCAGGGTTGGAATGGTCAATGACCGGTGCTGCCATCGGTATCGTGAGGGGACGACGCAAACTCCAGAGAATTGGGGCGACGGCGGGAGACATACTGTATGTGACCGGACCGCTCGGCAGGGGCAATGCCTTTGCCGCACAGCAACTTCTGCTCGCCCGCGATACGGTCGCACCCGCGATGCGTTTTCGGCCATCTGCGAAGCTCCGCGAGGGACGACTCCTCGCTCTGTTCGCCTCCGCTTGCATGGATACAAGCGACGGTTTGTTCGCAACGCTCGACCAGCTCATGCGATTGAACAAAATCGGATTCGCGTTCGATGAGGATTGGACGGAACTGTTGGATCGTGAAGCCCGTGATTCTGTGCGGCATACCAAAATTGAGGATTGGATGCTGCTCGCCGGGTGGCATGGCGAGTATGAACTCGCCTTTACTATCCCCGCTTCTGATG
>CAYGNM010000201.1:0-1624 GCA_964351275.1 uncultured Candidatus Peribacteria bacterium
TACCTTCGCTTCGGAGCCGTCGTGCGAAAGCTCCAGACAGGCGCGCCGCCTGCCCCGAGCCGGGCCGAGGGGGGCTCGGGATCGCGAAGAAACTGATCGAAAAATTGACCATCATTGCAGGAGAGAAGCACTGTTCCTTTATTCGGGTGAGCCCGTTCTGGAAAAAATCAGAAGTGGTCGATCTTGGCTTCAAAGAAATGAATGCGAAGAATTCACCTCTGCATCTTCTGGGCGAACACCTGTGGTATTTGCCGCTCGTTGCACCTGATTCCTGGCAGGCTCCGGTCCCGAGCCCGAGCCCGTCCCCGAAACCTCGATCTGAGGAAGAAATCTTCAAGAACATGCGTTCAACGACACGGAATTTGATTCGCCGTGCCGAGAAAGAAGGTGTCACCGTCTCTGCATCGGACGATCCTGTCCGTGACCTTCCACTCTTCCTGAAGCTGCACGAGGAGACGCGCAAGCGCCACGGCTTCACCCCGTACACCAATGCCTTCTTCCGCGCCCAAGTGGAAGAATTCACCAAGACGGGCAACGTGATCCTCTACCTGGCTCATCATCTAGGTGCCGTGATCGCCTCGTCGATCCACATGACCTTTGGCGGCGAAACCAGCTATCACCACGGCGCAAGCGTCATCAGCAAAATCCCCGCGAGCTATCTTCTCCAATGGACCGCCATCAAGGATGCCCTGAAACGCGGCGATCACGTCTACAATTTTTGGGGGATTGCGCCCGGCGGAATGATGAATGAGAAATGGACATTGGACAATACACGGCATCCGTTCGCAGGGGTGACACTCTTCAAGATGGGATTCGGAGGGAATCTGTTGGAATTGACACACTGCCGAGATATTCCTCTTACGAAAAAGTACTACGTCACGCGCGGGTTTGAGATGGTCAGGAAGTGGCGACGGGGGTTTTAGTTCCTCGTACGCTCCCGGCTCCACCGGGAGCTACTCGGAATGACAAAGTTGTTTTTTCAAAGCGTCTCGATACGCTGCCCGCTCCGCGAGCAGCTACTCGACGAGCCGCCCGAGTAGAAACCTGCGAAGCGGGTTTCGTATCGAGGGCATTGGTAATAAATCTTCCTTGTCATTCCGAGTAGCTCGTTTCGGAGAAACGAGCGTACGAGGAACACCTCTGTTATCCTGCTCCCATGCCCACCGAACCCCCCACCCCGGACATCCTCAAGAAATTAGAAGAGATCGCACTACATCTTAAACACCTCGACCAACGCGATCACAACCGCATGATGTGGAGTTGGATGAAGAGTGTCGTCGGCGCAGTGATGTTCGCATTCGCTCTCTTTGGTTCGTGGTACTTCGTCAGCAATCTGGGTGAAGTCATGAAACTGGCAGTGCAGGAGGGCACAAAGCAGTCGCAGCAGGCGATGCAGAGCGGGGCGGAAAGTTACTTCAAGCAATTCCAGAACATGCTCAGCGGGGCGGCTGGCGGCTCACAATCATCGTCACGAGCGCGATCGTCGGTGAGAAAATAAAATGAGCCGCGAAGCATTCAGCTCGCGGCTCATCATCCGGGATGGAAGCACGTTCATTTGGTCAACTTCACCACGTCCTCCGTCGTCATACCGGATGTGACCGTGTAGCTGGGTAAGCGGAGGAAC
>CAYGNM010000202.1:0-1602 GCA_964351275.1 uncultured Candidatus Peribacteria bacterium
CTCCGTTGTGTTTCATCATCATCTCCATCATCTGACCCATCTGTTGCATCTGCATACCGCCCATGTTGGCATCTCGGTAATGCAGCCCGATCCACGGACGACCAATGATCGCGATGGTGAAGAGACAGACAATCGTGCCAACGATCATGAGCCAGATTGCCCAGCTCTTGAGCTGTGCTGGTGTGAATGTCTTGATCGCGAGAACGATCAGGAAGAGAACGCCAGTGAAGAAGGCGACCACGGAGAGGATGTGGAGCCCCCAGAGGGCGATGAAGCCGTAGTTCCAGCCGGTGGTAGCCATCATGGGTTCCATAAAATAGAGGGAAAGAATTAGGAATCGTGGTCGATAAAATGCGATTGGAATGATGTTTTACATTCTTCGAGCCTTCCGGCGACTTCTTCGATCTCCTGATCGGTGCCGCCAAAACCGGGAAAGGGTTGGTGCATGTCAGTCGGTCCTTCATAGATTTCAATGAGATCACGAAGGTTCTGTTGAGTGACGCCAACTCTTGCAAGAACGCTCTTCAGAGTCGGAAGACGATCAGGGGTCGTCCCTCGCTCGAGGAGCATGTGATTCCATGCGTCGTCATCGGCCGATGGCAGTTGTTCATCAAACATAAACGCCATCACCATAGGCGGTTACGAAATTCCTTCAAGGGCCAGGAACCACAGGATTTGCTCTATATAGAGAGACTTCCTCACTCCACGGACCACTTTTGGAGGAAATCCGATGGGAAAAGTTCAGCGACGCGGATCGCCTGTTCCTCCGGCGTGAGGAGACGATGATTGTACTTCCATGCAAGCTCATTGTAGTAGAACCCGACATTCTCGTTCTCGACACCGTGGTACTTCCGCAGTCGCTCCTCGATCCATGACCAGAAATGTTCCAATCCCAAGGTTTCTTTCTCTTTCGGACGATCTTTGAAGCGGTGGAACTTCCCCTTGCAGACGAAGGCACTGTACGGGGAAAGTCGCGCTGTTTCGCCCTGCTTAAGCAACTGATCCAGTGAGGACTCGGTCGCCTTTTCTGGCAACGGTTCGATGGTCACTGTACCCTTCTCTCCCTGACGTATTCCAAAGACAGGCGCATCGCCCTTTTGTTTCCCTTTGCAGAATGGCGACCGTGCACACCGTTTGCAGAACTCACTCTCATGGAGTCCGCGACAGTGATGCTCAATCTCCAGCATAAGCGGAATCCTGTCCCGTCCGAGGCTCTGCTCTGCAAGGAGCTTTCGGAAGTGCATGTAGCTGTCCGCGACAAGCTTGTAGCGATATCCCGAAAGCTCCGCCGCCCGATGCGCTGAGAAGTCGAGCGTGAAACAGAGGAGGAGATCGGCATACTGCTTGATTTTTGTCTCATCGCTCTGTTTATCGAGCTCGAATTTCTCACCACAGACACTGCATTTCCTCCGCCCGTCTTTAAGGTGATAGAGCTTCACTCGACGCTTGCAGCGTGGGCAGATCAGATGCCGAGATGGGGCGCGTGTGTCTTGTCGCACTTTGGCCTGCAAATGTGACAGGACGATATCCGAGTTAATGATCATACTGATGCGGAAAAGTCGGATACTGCGTGTCCGTTTGATGCCCTAAGTGGAGGCACTG
>CAYGNM010000203.1:0-1593 GCA_964351275.1 uncultured Candidatus Peribacteria bacterium
ACATTGCAGGGCAATGCGAGCGCGATGTCGGGATTCTCCTTCAATGCTTCATACGCAAGCTTCGGATTGCACGCGCCGAGGATCTTGTGAGGCGGGTGATCAACGCCGAGCTTCTCTTTCAGTTTCGCCTGAATGTCGATCTCCGAGATGATTCCGAATTGCTCTTTCTGGAGCGCATCACGCACTTTCTTCTCCGCTTCAGAAAGCTGAAGCGGGAGGGTCATGCAGAAGCTGTAATCGGTTGAGGGAACCATGGGTTAGCGGGAAAGCGAAGAAGAACTTTCATGATGCTCGTCGAGAGTTGTGCTCGATGAATCGTTGCCTGTGAGGTCATCGATATCGGATGCTCCCATCATTCCTTTTCCCATCATCATGCGCATCATCTGCATCATGTCGCCGTGCTCTCCCTGATCTTCGCTATTCGCTCCTCCGTTGTGTTTCATCATCATCTCCATCATCTGACCCATTTGTTGCATTTGCATACCACCCATGTTGGCATCACGGTAATGCAGCCCGATCCACGGACGACCAAAGACCCCGATGGTGACGAGACAGGCAATGGTACCGATGACCATGAGCCAGATCGCCCAGCTCTTGAGTTGCGCCGGGGTGAACGTCTTGATCGCGAGAACAATGAGGAAGAGAACGCCCGTGAAAAAGGCAACGACGGAGAAGATATGAAGCCCCCAAAGTGCGATGAAGCCATAGTTCCAGCCGGTGGTAGCCATCATGGGTTCCATAAAATAGAGGGGAAGAATTAGGAATCGTGGTCGACGAAGTGCGATTGGAACGATGTCTTGCATTCTTCGAGTCTTCCAGCGACTTCCTCGATCTCCTGATCGGTACCGCCGAATTCAGGAAAGGGTTGGTGCATGTCAGTTGGTCCTTCATAGATTTCAATGAGATCACGAAGATTCTGCTTGGTGATTCCGACTCTTGTGAGGATTTTCTTCACAGTTGGGAGACGATCGGGAACCGCACCTCTTTCGAGAAGTATTCGATTCCAAGCTTCATCATGAGCGCCTATGCCGACGGTGGTGAGTTTTTCCTTGCCCATAAACACACACCACAATAGGCACTCTCAAAGTTCCTTCAAGGGTCAGGAACCACAGGATTTGCTCTATTTGGAGAGACTTACTCACTCCCCGGACCACTTTTTAAGAAAGTCGGAGGGGAAAATTTCAGCAATGCGGATCGCCTGTTCTTCCGACGTGAGGAGACGATGGTTGTACTTCCACGCAAGTTCATTGTAGTAGAACCCGACGTACTCATTCTCCACACCGTGGTACTTCCTGAGACGCTCCTCGATCCACGACCAGAAATGTTCCAACCCCAAAGTTTCTTTCTCTTTCGGGCGATCTTTGAAGCGGTGGAATTTCCCTTTACAGACGAAGGCGCTGTACGCAGCAAGTCGGTCCGATTCGCTCTTTGTGAGCAGCTGATCCAACGAGGACTCCGTCGCCTTTTCGGGCAATGGTTCGATGGTCACTTTACCCTTCTCCCCCTGACGTATGCCAAACACAGGAGCATCGCCCTTCTGTTTCCCTTTGCAGAATGGCGACCGTGCACACCGTTTGCAGAACTCACTCTCAT
>CAYGNM010000204.1:0-1581 GCA_964351275.1 uncultured Candidatus Peribacteria bacterium
CCCCCTCAATACCCGCTCCATGATCGTCGTGACGCAGAGCGAGATTGAGGGGATGCCGAGAACCATTTCTCCAATGAAGAGCGCCATCAGGATGTACATCCCGATGCGCATGAACTCTTCATACTGCTCCATATAACGGAGAGGAATGAAGGCTTGAAGGACCTTCGATCCGTCGAGTGGCGCGATCGGGAGCAGGTTGAACGCCATCAGTCCGAGATTGATGAAGAGCGACGCGCCCAGCAGCTGCACCAGGAACACCTGCCACACGGGTCCCGTCGCGGTGATCTGAAGCAGAGCCCAGGGGGAGAGATCCTCCCGCTGTCCAAGAAAAATCAGGATCACAAAAGCGATGAACGCGAGAATCAGATTGCTCGCCGGTCCTGCGATCGCGGTCAGGCAGATGTCACGCTTGGGACGGCGGAAGTAGAGCGGATTGATCGGCACCGGCTTCGCCCATCCGAAGCCGACAGTGAGGAAGAGCAGCGCGCCCATCAGGTCCAGGTGTGCGATCGGGTTCACACTCAGTCTCCCCGCATCACCGGGTGTGGGATCCCCCAGGCGCGTTGCCGTAATCGCATGCGCCCACTCGTGAATGGAGACGGCGATCAAAATTGCAATGATGGAGATGGGGTTGAGAAATGGCATGCGACGAGAGTAATAGACTAATAGAGTATTAGAGTAGTAGGGCTCGGGAATGCTGGCAGTATCCTCGCTTATGCCCTAATACTCTATTACTCTAATATTCTACTATTCTACGACGAGCGAAGTTTGACTCCCTCCCGCACACTCGTTAATCTGCGCTTCCACATGCCACGCATTTGTTCCAAGACCGGCAAAAAGACCTCCTTCGGCAACACCCGGAGCCACTCGCTGCGGCACACGCGTCGTCAGTGGAAGCCGAATATCCAGACGAAGCGCGTCTTCGATCCGGCGACGGGCACGTATACGAAGATGAAAGTCTCCACGAGTTACCTCCGGACTTTGGCAAAGAGATTGAGAGAGGGGAGGGCGATGTAATGACGTCATGGTTCGAGGCGCCGCGCCGCGCGGCGCACCTCACCATGACAGCGTTCAAGGTGTGTTTGTCATGGCGAGGAGCACGACCGCAGTCGTGCCTCGAGCCGCTCGAGCCATCACCATGACAACGCAGTTGTGTTTTGGAGACTCCTTGCCTCCCTGCTACACTCCTCTGCTTTATCATGCAAAATCCCTCCTCGTCTCCGGCATCCGGCTTCGCTCCTCTGTGAGCTACGCCGAGATTGCCTCCTCAACAATCAAGTGCCGGATGCCTCGGCGAAGTCCGCAGACAAAGCCGGGCAACCCTCACGAGTTGCCAGACGAAGGGCCTCGATGTGCTCGAGCGTCAGGGGAATGTGTTCCTCACCGGCGCGGCTGGGACCGGCAAAAGTTTTCTGCTGCAGCGTTACCTTGCGGGGAAAAATTCGGACAGCTTTCCGATTGTTGCGAGCACGGGAGCGGCCGCCGTGCTCGTCGGCGGGAGAACATTCCACAGCTTCTTCGGGCTCGGTATCATGGAAGGCGGTTTGGAAGCGACGGTTGCGCGGGTGCTCAGGAGCGGGA
>CAYGNM010000205.1:0-1557 GCA_964351275.1 uncultured Candidatus Peribacteria bacterium
ATCACGCCCCAGGCAAGAGGCCCCACGAGCGTCGAGACGCGTTCGGCAAGCGTGTAAAAACTGAAACCGAAATTTGCCTGTCGCGGCGGGCAGAGCGCCGTCATCGCCGCGCGCGTCACCGTCCAGATGGAGCCGAACAGCAGGCCGATGACGATGCTGAGCCCGACGAACGCCGGGAAGTTCGTCGTCACGCCCATCACGGGAAACACGATGCACCACCCCGCAAGCAGAATCATCAGCATCGGCTTGATGCCAAGATGATCGGTTACCCAGCCGGAGACCAGCGCTCCGATCGCCGACGTAAAGAGAATTCCGAGAAGAAGAAGCGATTGCGTCGCATCGGAGACTCCGAAGACGTTGTGCAGATACAAAGGAAAGTTATTCATCGCCGTGATGATCGCATCGTTGAAGAAGAAATACGCGAGGAGGAATGTCCCCATCCCGGGTGCCCGCACCAGAGCGCAGAACTTCCTCCACTGATCGCGGTACTCCGTGACGAGACTAACGGGCGGCTCCACGTCACTTTTCGGAAGACGCAGGAAGAACAGCATCGGCAATGCCAACAGGATGAAAAGCAGAATGGCGGGCAGGAACGTTTGCGCTCGGCCGACTGCGCCGAACAGGTACAACGCACCGCTGGCAAACGGCAGTGTGACCAGGATCCCGACCATCTGCCCCAACCAGTTTCCCGCCTGACCCACACCGGAGACCCTCCCCCACCGTGTGGGTGGCGCGATGGCCCGGAGCATCGCGTTGTAGAACACGAAGGAGAATTGGTAGAAGTAATTCGCAAGCAGGAAAAAGAGCGCCGCGAGCATCACCCGATCCGGCAGAAAGAGCGTGGTGAAGGATGTGAGAACATAGAACAGCGCGCACAGCAGCGTGACGACTACGAGGTATCCGTGTTCCCGACCCGTGCGATCCGCTCTGGCTCCGAGCACCGGTGCGGTCACAAGCAATAGGAGAGATCCGACTGCGAAAAGCATGTTGTACTGTAGATCCGAGACGCCGTGATCGATCACCAGCCACTGGGAGAAGTAGAGGAAGAAGACGACCGTGACGATCGAGTTCGCAAAATCGTAGAGCGTCCAGAGCGCAATGTTCTTTTTGGCGGCGTTCATGACGGCAGAGCGAAGAACCGCACCGCATTCTCCGTCGTCGCACGGTCGATCTCCGCGAGCGGAAGCCCTTTTATCTCCGCGACGCGCTTGGCGACATCCACGACGAATGCCGGTTCATTCCTCTTTCCACGATGCGGAACGGGAGCCAAAAACGGTGCGTCAGTCTCAACCATCAGCTGTGTTAACGGACAACTCTGGATTGTCTTTCGTATTTCCTCGGATTTCGGGTACGTCGCGATCCCCGTGAAGGAGAGCAGGTATCCCCTCTCGACGAATCGCCGAACGTCCTCCCACTTTTCCGTGCAACAGTGCATCACCATCTTCTCCGGCTTGATCTCGTCAACGATCGACCAGACATCCTCCACTGCTTCTCGACAATGCACGACCACAGGTAGTGAAAGTTCCTTCGCTAGGATCAACTGATGCCGAAAAACCT
>CAYGNM010000206.1:0-1536 GCA_964351275.1 uncultured Candidatus Peribacteria bacterium
GGGCCCCTGGCCTGCGGGATTTGTTTGTGTGGATGGATCCATAGAAATCGGATAATTATAGCGGAAAAGGGCTTTTTAAACAATAGGGCGCATCATAAGGGCGCATCGCGATGCGCCCCTACGGCCGCGCGGTTTTTTATTGTTCCAATAGACGCAATCGTTCCTCTGCTTCACTTTCCCACGGACTCAACTCCACGGCTTTGCGGTACGCCTTGATTGCCGACGGGATGTCTCCTGCATATTCAAAAATCTGCCCGATGTTGTAGTAGGTGGTGCCATCTGGACGGATCTTGAGTGCGGCTTCGTACTCGAGCATCGCGCCGTCGATGTCGCCGCGCTTTCCGAGGATTGTTCCAAGATTCTGATGCGCGACGTACGAGTTTGGCGAGACGACAATCGCATGTCGGAAGAGGGCTTCGGAATCTTTCCAGAACGTCGACTGACGGTAGGCGAGGATACTGAAGATGATTGCGACGCTCGCGAGCAATCCGCGGGCGATCCATGTCCATCGTTGCAGAACTTCATCAAAGACCAATCCCGCGAGGAGCAGGGGACCGAGCGATGCGGCGTACGCGTACCGGTCCGTCGTCACGTAGACATCGAGAAGATAATTTTTCCCCTTTGCGATGTTCGTGAAGCTGGGGATGATCAAGAGGAGGAAGATCACCCATCCGAAAAATGCCCATCGATTCCAGCGCATCGCCCAGAGACACGCTGCAGTGATCGCGAGGACGGCGACGACAGAGAAGAAAATATTCGCCGTCGTGAGCGCGATCGGTTGCGTGTACGGATAGAAGACGGTGAGTCCAAATGGCAGCAGGAGTTTCTGGAAGAGGAACTCCGTCGCCCGCGCGCCGATGAGCAGTTTGTCTGAGAGAAACATGCTCTGGGGAATTTTTCCGAACATCGAAACGATGCCGAAGAGAAGACTCAGACTGAAAAAGGGGATCGAGTCTTTTATGGCTTTGCGCAGCGACACTCTTCCCTCCATCCAATCCATTGCAATGATGATCAATGGTGCGGTCAAGATGCTCACTTTCGCGAGGAGACCGAGCGTGAAGCACACGATGCTGAGCGCATACCATCTCGTCTTCTCGGTTGCGCGATAGCGCAGAAAACTCGCGAGAGTTGCGAACAGAAAGAGTGTCGAGAGCACGTCCTTCCGCGCTGCCGCCCACGCGACTGCTTCGGTGTGGAGAGGATGCACGACGAAGAGGAGAGCCGCCGCGAAGGCCGCAGTTTTTTTCTGTGTGAGCTGGAGAACGATCGCGAAGAGCAGCAGAACGTTGCCCGTGTGCAGTAGCAGGTTCGTCAGGTGGTAGATCCACGGCTGCAGTCCCGCGATGGCGAAGTTCAGTTGATAACTGAGGAGCGTCAGTGGAATGTAGAGCTCCGGATCATATGAGGTGAACGCGTGGCGGATGTTTGTCCACGTGAGTCCCTGAATCCACGGATTCTCGGTGATGAGCAGACCGTCGTCCCAGCCGACGAAGCCATTCCCGAGAGAGTGTGTATAAAGGAGGAGGGGAATAATGA
>CAYGNM010000207.1:0-247 GCA_964351275.1 uncultured Candidatus Peribacteria bacterium
CCGTGAACTCGCGGTCTTCGCGCAGTTCGGATCCGATCTCGACGCCGCCACCCGCAAGCAGCTCGACCGCGGCGCGCGCCTCACCGAAATCCTCAAGCAGGGCCAGTACGAGCCGCTGCCGGTCGGCGAACAGGTCGCCATTCTCTACTGCGGCGTCAACGGCCTCGTCGATGACGTTCCCGTTGATAAGATGAAGGACTTCCAAACCGAGCTCTAAATCTGTGGGATCAACGTGTAGAGTGGCCTG
>CAYGNM010000207.1:257-1531 GCA_964351275.1 uncultured Candidatus Peribacteria bacterium
CTGCTGCGAGACAAACACTTCGATGTGCTGCAGACGCTCAGTAAAGAGATTACGGCGGAGGTGGAAGAGAAACTGAAGCGGTTGGTAGCGACGCTGAAGGAGCAGAAGAAGTATTCGTGAAGAATGTTGAATATGGAATGCGGAATGTAGAATATTCGATTCCATATATCACATTCCCCATTCCACATTCCCATCATGGCGAGTTCCCTCCGCGACCTCCGGCGCAAGATGAAAGCCATCAAATCAACCAAGCAAGTCACGAAAGCGATGGAATTGGTCGCAGCCTCCAAGATGCGCCGCGCGGTGCAGAACGCTGTTGTACTGCGAAAGTACGCACTGACGGCGTGGGCGATCCTCCAGAAGATCGCACTGAGTCACCGGGGGAAGCATCCGTGGTTGGTAGAGCATCCGGTCAAAAAAGTCCTCGCGATCCTCATCACCAGTGACCGCGGGCTCTGCGGGAGCCTGAACACCCAACTCTTCCGATCTGTCACGCACTACATCAATGCCTGCAAGGAGCTGGAGGGCTTCGGAAAGATCGACTTCATCGCGGTCGGGCGCAAAGGCCAGCAGTACCTGAAGCGTGCCGATCAGACCGTGATCGCGGCATTCCCGGCGCTCAGTAACCATCCGTCCTTTAAAGACGTCCTCCCGATTGCGAAGATGGGCATCGATGGATTCACTGCGGGGACGTACGACCACGTCGTCCTTCTCTACACCGAATTCCTCTCCGCACTCGTCCAAGAATCCGCGACCAAGCTGCTGCTGCCGTTCTCCGAGTCCCGCCTGCGCGAGATGATCCGAGACCGCTTCGTCCGCAAGCGCATCACCAAAGAGGAGGAGCAGACCATGAAGGGCATCGAGCGGCTCTCCGCCGATTATCTCTTCGAGCCCGGCGAGGAGGAGGTCCTCAACCGCATCCTGCCACAGCTCACCGAAATGCAGATCTATCAGGCTGTGCTGGAATCGACCGCGTCGGAACATTCCGCGCGCATGCTTGCGATGCACAATGCCACGGAGAACGCGGGCGATATCCTCGACGATCTCACCCTTACCTACAACCAGACGCGGCAGGCCAATATTACTGCGGAGCTGGCGGAGCTTTCGGGGGCGGCGGCGGCGTTGAGTTGATCCGCCATTTTCGTAGTGCTTTAAAGTTCCTCGTTACGCTCGCTTTTCCAAAGCGAGCTACTCGGAATGACAGTAGTACTTTTATACAAAGCGCCTCGATACGTTCAGCGCTCCGCACTGAACTACTCGGCGCGGCGTCGAGT